>CAZKXF010000056.1:0-3836 GCA_964556805.1 uncultured Candidatus Saccharibacteria bacterium | reverse complement strand
GATACGGGTACGGGGGCGACATGAAGCTCGAGGCTGCACAGAGTATGCCAAGCTTCCCGGTGGGGGAGAATACCATCAGGGCTTCTGTTAATCTCACCTACGAAATTCGGTAAGAGTTAAGAGAGAGAACAAGAACAAACAGGACCGCGCCGGCTCGCGCGGTCCTGTTTGTTTCTACTCCTTGATTTTTCTGCCAATGTGGTGTACTCTCTAGGAATTGCGCCCCACGGGGCGTTTTTTAGAGGCCGAGCGCAGGTGCGCTATAATTACAAAGCCATGAGCCGATTCATCAACTACCTAAAAGACACGCGCGTAGAGCTTGCGCACGTATCCTGGCCTACCCAGAAGCAAGCAGCAGTGTACACGGCGCTCGTCGTAGCTATTTCTCTCGTAATTGCGGTGCTCCTCGGCCTCTTCGACTTCCTCTTTGCCCGCGCACTCGACTGGTTCCTGGGCTTTTAGCAGGTAATTCTCGTTTTCTATGGCAAAGCAATTTGGCACGCAAGAGCGTCACTGGTACGCGATTCACACCTACTCCGGATACGAAAATGCCGTGGCTCGCAACCTGCGTCAGCGCATCGAGTCCCTCGGCATGCAGGACAAGATTTTTGACGTCGTCGTGCCCACCGAGAAGAAGATTCGGGTCAAGGGGGGCAAGCGCGTGACCGAAGAAGAGCGCATCTATCCCGGGTACGTACTCGTCGACATGATCGTAACGGATGAGACCTGGTACGCGGTCCGCAATACGCCGCGCGTAACGGGCTTTGTGGGCTCCGGCACCCAGCCAGTGCCGCTGCAGGAAAAAGAGCTCAAGGAACTTATGTCGCGCATGCAGTCGGATACGGTGAAGCACAAGATCGACTTTGCGGCTGGTGATCAGGTAATGATCACCGACGGTCCCTTCAGGGAACTCGAGGGCAAGATTGGGGAAGTGGACGAGGATCGCGGCAAGGTGAAGGTGCTCGTCTCCATGTTCGGTCGGGAGACCCCTGTAGAACTCGATTTCTTGCAAGTGAAGAAAGTTTAGGTATAGTGATGGCTCGACATACAATATGGCTAAGAAAGTAGTGAAGAAAATAAAGGTGCAGGCGATGGGCGGCAAGGCAACCCCTGCGCCTCCGCTCGGTCCCGTGCTCGGTCAGGCTGGTATTAACATTGGTGAATTCGTCAACCAGTTCAATGAGCGAACCCGGGAGCAGATGGGGAGCGTTATTCCGGTTGAGCTCACCGTCTACGACGATCGCAGCTTCGACTTCATCTTGAAGGTCTCGCCGGCATCCCGCCTGATCCTCAAAAAGATCGGCAAGGAGAAGGGATCGGGCAAGAATACTACCTCACGGGCTGGCACGATCACCAAGGCGCAGATTCGTGAGATTGCCGAAGAGAAGATGCCCGACCTCAACGCAAGCTCGGTAGAGCAGGCAATGCGAACGATCGAGGGAACGGCTCGATCGATGGGCGTTGAAGTGAAGTGAGTTTCACTTCGACGAAGTGCAGAAAGAGCACCGTCTTAACGCTCGAGCGTGAGCCACTCGTACGCGAGGCCGTCCTGGCCTCGCGTTTCCTTTTCTATAACCTTAGTAAAATCGTTTTTATACTCGGGGAAAAACGTATCGGCTGCAGGATCTTCAGCATCGATTATGGTGAGGTAGAGCCGGTCGGTAAACGGTAAAGCTTGGCTGTAGATGGTTGCGCCGCCGAATATGAATATTTCCCCGTCTACTTTTGTCCCTTCAACCTCGCGCGCGCTTTGGAGTGCATCCTCAAGCGAGGAAGCCAGCGTGCAGCCGGGCGCTTCGAAGTGGGGAGCGCTTGTTACCACAATATTCGTGCGTCCGGGAAGCGGTCTGCCGATCGACTCATAGGTCTTGCGTCCCATGATGAGGGTATGGCCCATGGTGAGCGCCTTGACGCGCCTGAGGTCGGCGCTGATGCGCCATAGAAGCGTGCCACCCTTGCCGAGCTCCCGATTTCTGCCGATTGAGGCGATAGCACTCACACGCGGTTCGTTTACTTCTCGATCTTTCATGGGGGAATTATGCCACGGCACGCTACCCATGTCGCCTTTGAGGGGGAGCATCTGAGACGGTATACTTACCGCAATGTCCCACTTCGAGATCGAGATCAAGAGCCTGCTTGGCGCATCCGAGAACGCCGAAATGCTGCGCCGGAAGATGCGGGAACTCGATCCCTCATGCGTGCGTGGCGGTGAAAACAAGCAGCTCAACCACTACTTCAAAGACGGGGACCTCAGGGAGCTATTTGAAAAGACGAAGCACCTTCTCTCGAAAGACGCATGCGAGAAATTCAAGGTGATTGCAGAGCGTGGAAAGGATTTCTCGGTGCGTACGCGTCAGAAGGATGATGAGGTGCTGCTCGTCGTCAAAGCATCGCTCGACGAGGGTTCGAGTGCGAACACGGTTTCCCGCATGGAGTTTGAAGAACCCGTCGGCGTGTCGCTTGCGGCGCTCGATGCGCTAGTGCTCGAATCAGGATTCAGCTACCAAGCAAAGTGGTCGCGCGAGCGCGAAGAGTACACGTACAAGGGTGCTAACGTTTGCATCGACCGCAACGCAGGCTACGGCTACCTCGCCGAGTTTGAGAAGGTAACCGATGACGAGAGCTCGCTTAACGCCGTGCGGGCCGACCTGGAGGCACTCATGGGGGAGCTCGGCGTCGTGGAGCTTCCGCAGGAGCGCCTCGAGCGCATGTTTTCGCACTACAACGAGCACTGGCCGGAGTACTATGGCACCGACAAGACCTTTGTTATCGAGTAACCCATACCGTATGTTTCTTTCAGATTCAGACATCCATGCAGCAGTGAAGGCCGGCGACGTGACGTTAGATCCGTTTGACAAAAAGCGGCTGCAGCCGGCAAGCTACGACATCCGCCTCGGCAATATCTTCATCATCAACGATCCGCACACCACAAGCTTCATCGATCCGGTGAAGGGCATTCACCCTAATACGCACAAGGTGGAGATCGCCGATGGGGAAACCTTCGTACTGCATCCGGGCGTATCCATTCTCGGGTACTCCAAAGAATTTTTCGGCTCAGACCGCTACCTCATCGAGGTCAACGGCAAATCATCGCTTGCCCGCATCGGCCTCCTGGTCCACAACTCCGCAGGTTTGGTTAACCCCGGCCATTTCCTCAACATCGCGCTAGAGCTCTGCAACCTCAACAACGTGCCTATCATTCTGCGCCCCGGCATGGAAATCGCACAGCTCACGTTCTCCCCGCTCTCCTCTGAATCGAAGCATACCTACCGAGAGAAAGGTCGCTACCACTTAAACAACATCGTGGGCTACGTACCGCCAAAGAGCGGGCCACTTGCGCGCAAACGTGCTCTCGCGAAGAAGCGCCGTTAGCATTTTCATCTTTCACCATGGAGCAACGACACCCCGAGTACCAGTACCTCGATCTCTGCAGAGACATTTTGGAGAACGGCGCCGACAAGGAGCTCTTCTTCAACGACGTGGTGCTCGAGGAGTATAAAAAGAAGGGCGAAGAGCCGCCGTACATCCGCTCGGTGTTCGGCAGGCAGATGCGCTTTGACCTATCGCAAGGGTTTCCGCTCCTCACCACGAAGAAAACCTTCTGGCGCGGTATCGTGACTGAGCTCATCTGGTTTCTCTCGGGAAGCTCGAACATAAAGCCGCTGCTCGATGAGAACAACCACATTTGGGACGAGTGGGCGTGGAAGCACTACCAGATGTGGGGAATGGGGGAAGGGGGCGAGCCGGAGCTCACCGAACAGGAGTTTATTCAAAAACTCACCGACTTGCCGGCCGACGATCCGTTTGTAAAAAAGTGGGGCGACCTCATCACCATC
>CAZKXF010000055.1:0-3837 GCA_964556805.1 uncultured Candidatus Saccharibacteria bacterium | reverse complement strand
AGCGGCACGAGCACGAGCAAGGATGCGATTGCAAAGCGCATCGGACCTGAGTACGGATCGTAGTAGTAATTCTCCCGAAGAGCATCGGGCAGCGCGAAGTTGATGATATTGAAGAGGAGCGTAATGAGCGCAATTGCTGCAAAGTAGAGCGTCGCAAACGCGCCGACGTGTAAGAAGAAATCCCGCGGGGTGTTTTTCATAGCAAATGAGAAATAGTAATACTTTCTGTACCCTGGCATTATGGTACAAAAAAACCCTTCTGCATAGGCCTACTTCCCGTTATATACGAAACTCAATCACATCCCCATCCTTGACTACGTACTCCTTTCCCTCGGTGCGGAGCTTGCCCTGGTCGCGTGCGGCTGCTTCCGAGCCGGCGTTTACCAAATCGTCGTAGCTCATCACTGAGGCGCGAATGAACTTGTCTTTGAAGTCGGTATGAATAGCCTGGCCCGCCACCGGCGCTGTCGAACCTTCCTTGATAGTCCACGCACGCGTCTCATCGGGGCCAGTCGTGAAGTATGAAATGAGACCTAAGAGGCGGTACGAGGCGCGGATCAGGTCAGCGATACCGGTATCCTGTGCACCGTACTCGCGGCGAAACTCCTGCTTCTCGTCTTCAGAGAGGTCTTTGAGCTCGTGCTCCATGCCGGCATCCACCACCACGTACTCGGAACCGCTCTCTTGTATAAATCGCACCAGCTCCTGCCATCGAGCGTCATTTTGCTCGTCGAGGTTGAAGGCACCCGATTTCTTGTTAAACACGTAGAGTACCGGTTTACGTGTGAGAAGGTGCATAGCCTGTACGTACGGTTCTTCTTCATCCGATACCTCGAGCGAATTAGCAAGCTTCCCGTTCTCCAGGTGCTGACGGACGCGCTCCAGCACCGCTAACTCTTTTGCCGCCTCTTTGTCGCCCCGCTTTGCGTCGCGCTCGATGGTTGCAAGCCGTTTGGTAACGGTCTGGAGGTCAGCCATCATAAGCTCGAGGTTGATTACCTCGATGTCTGAGAGTGGGTCAACCGCACCGGCGACGTGGATGATATCCGTATCCTCGAAGATGCGCACCACCTCGGCGATCATGTCGACCTCCCGGATGTTCGAGAGGAACTTGTTGCCCAAACCCTCACCCTCCGAGGCACCTTTCACGAGTCCTGCAATATCGACAAACTCCACAACGGCCGGGATCACCTTCTTTGACTTCGAGATCTGCTCTAAGGTGGCAAGCCGGCTATCGGGCACCGCTACAATGCCCACAGAGGGATCGATGGTGCAGAAGGGATAGTTTTCCGCCGGCACAGCGTTTTTCGTGAGCGCGTTGAAGAGCGTGGACTTCCCCACGTTCGGCAAACCGACGATTCCTACTGAGAGATTCATAGAGCGCAATAGTATGCAAAAAATTCACGAAAGTAAATTCAGTCCACCGCGCTTCGCAGAAATCCTTCTCTCGGCAGAGATACCCACAGATCAGTCTAAGGACTTCAGTCCTGCTACGAAAAATCGCTGCAGGGGTAAGTATGCTTCCTTACCGAGCGTTCTTGCCGAGCCGTTCTACCTGCTTGAGCCACTTCTCTCGAGTTTGCTGACTAACGCGTTCAGACGGACCAAAGGTAGTGGCCGATGCCTTGATTCCCGCAAAGCCGAGCATGCCGTGCACAATTTCGTTCGTGTAGTCGCCGAACTTTAGCCAGGTCATAAAAGGACTATGCGTACCGGCGATCACGATAACCCGCGCGGTCTTGCCTTTAAGGCGCTGAATGAGCTTCTTGGTTTGCTTGTCGAAATTGAAGGCAAAGCCGGGAATGTAGAAGCGATCAAATAGCCCTTTGAGGATTGCGGGCATCGTGCACCACCAGTTTGGATAGACGATCACAATGTGGTCTGCCCACCGCCACTTCTCCTGCATATCGAGAAGGTCCGGCTCGAGCGCCTGAATTTCCTTGTACCCTTTGTGGAGGATTGGATCAAACGCGAGATCGTCTATGTTCACCCGCACCACTTCGTGTCCCGCTTCACGTGCGCCACGCTCGTAGGCGCTTGCCATCTCTCCTGAAAAGGTCGCCGCATCAGGATTCCCCAAAAGAACAAGAATTTTTTTCATAGAGTACCCGCTAGGTTGGTTTGGTTATTTACGAATAGTACCATTCGGGTTGAATGAAGGTGGCACGTTACCCCCGGCTGCCTGGGGACCCATCACCTTCGCCAATTCTTCCCGGTACTTCGGGAGCACGGTCATCGCGGCGGCCATCTGGTTTTTCCCCTTCTTTACCTCTGCCTGGATCTCCTCGGCGATCTTCTCAAAAAGTTTCGGGTCCTTCTCCACCATCGCGAGTATTTGCTCGCGTTGTGCCGCGGGCACATTTTTTAGCTGCGCCTGCAGCATCTTCCGCATCAAAAATTTCTTGAACATACCTCCCATTGTACCAGAGCGGCATCCTGCTTTCTTGGGTAGCCGGCCTTCGGTCGACCGGGCTAATATTTGACAACATATTTATAGTACTGTAAACTTCGGTGTTCTAAATAATCAACGGGCAGGTCTCCGATGGCCAGATCCGGAGGTCATCACTGTCTCGACCAGCACACCTATGATCAGCACACTCTACCAATGGTACGGAAAAACCGCGGTTCGCGTGGTCGTTGCCGTTATTCTCGCCCTGCTCGTCCTCGGCGTAGCGCTTGGCACCTTGCGCTCAGGAGAGACCGCAGAAAACAGCATTTCTCCTAAGCGAATGGTGCGTACCGCATCAGTTGCCGATCTTGCCAGCGATGCAGCTGCAGTATCCATCATCGGTACCGTCGAAGCGGTCGCCCATGCGCAGGTCACCGCAGAATCTGGGGGCCGCATCACGTCAGTGCGCGCTAAAATAGGCGACCGGGTGGCAGCAGGCTCCATCCTCGTAACCTTTGAAAATGGTGCCGAGCAGGCGAGCGTTTTGCAGGCCCAGGGTGCATACGAAGCGGCGGTGGCTGCCGCAGCACAGAATACCATCGCGAGCAAAGCAAGTGCCGACGACCTCGACACCGCGTATGCAACTGCACGAAACCTCTACCGAAGCGTATTTATTACGACAGACAACGTCATGCGCAACACCATGGACGAGCTCTTTAGCTCGTACAACCAGCAAATTTTAAACCTTACTGACTTTGCATGGGAGCGTCGTCTGATTAGCTACGCACTCGACACGTGGGGAGAACGATCGCTCGGCTCGATTCCGGAGAATGAGCTTCCGGCACGACTCTCTGAGGCAGAAGAACTCAGTAGCCGCTTCACCGCGCTCATCGATACTATGTATGCCCAGATGACGACCATGGAGCGATCTGACAGTAACAGTACGACGCTCGAGCTCATCACCCGGTACAAGTCGGAATTGAGTACCGCACGAAGTGCGCTGAACGGCGGACGAACCTCTCTCACTGCTGCGCGTTCACAAATAGCGACAGCGCAAGCGGCGCATGACCGTGCTCGAATTGCCGGCAGCGGCGGCACGGTATCGGCGGCTGATGCGCAGGTAAAGCAGGCGCTCGGATCGCTGCGACTCGCGCAGGCTGGGCTTGAAAAGACCATCGTGCGCGCACCGATTTCCGGCATGGTAAACGAAATCACTGCAAAGCAGGGAGAGTTCATGGGAGCTGGTACTATTGTTGCCGAAATTCTCAACAACGAGGCGCTACTCATTACCGCCTACCTGTCTGAAACGGACCGCAATCGGATCGCGCCCAACGATACCGTGACGCTCTCCGACGGTACAACAGGTACCGTTACCGCGATCGCACCTTCGGTCAATAGAACAACCCAAAAGTATGAGGTGAAGATCGCACCCACTGCTACGACGTTTA
>CAZKXF010000054.1:0-3854 GCA_964556805.1 uncultured Candidatus Saccharibacteria bacterium | reverse complement strand
ATCCCTGGCTCTTCCATCCGGAGAGGGACGCCTCAAACGTCTCTGTCGACGAACGCTTGCGGGTAATGGTCGAGCACACTCGGCTCTTTACCGAGCTCCTGCCGCAGAAGCACTTTGCTATTATGAAGAAACACTACAAGGCGTACGTCAATGGGTTTGCCGGCGCGCGCGAACTCCGTGCGGCACTCATGGAGGAACCGGATGCCTCCGCCGTTGCGGCGCGCACCGAGCAGTTTATACACGAGGCTCCTCCCGAGCTGCTTGCCTCCTCTGCTACACTTACGGTATGAGCGAGACATTGCTGGCAAATCTGTTTTTTATCATTACAGGGAGCGCAATTCTCGTTGTCGTGGCGTTCTTGTGTGTCGTGCTCTACCAGGTGCTCAAAGTGGTGCGCATGGCGCGTGACATACTCGATCGCGTGCACACCGGTGCCGAGATGCTCGTCGAAGACGCAAAGATGCTTCGCGAGCAGATCGCAAACGGAAGCATTACCGGCCGCGTGGTCACGGCAGTGATGGGCGCGATTGCGAGCGTCGCCAACCTCGGCGGACGCCGCGCTGCAGCACGAAAGAAGCGGCCAATTACTCAGGACGATAATGCATAGGTTGCACACAACGTATGGCACAGAAAAAATCATCGAAGGGAAAGGGGCTCACTGACGCGCAGAAAGTCGGCATTGGTGTTGGACTGACTGCAACCGCGCTTGCGGCTGTTGGCGGCTACTTCTTCTACGGAAGCAAGGACGCTGCGCAGAACCGCAGGAAAGCCAAGAGCTGGATGCTCAAGGCGAAGGCGGAAGTCCTCGAGGGACTGGAGAGCGCAAAGAGCATGACGCAGGAAGAGTACGAAGCGCTCGTCCAGAACGTGGTGAAGGGTTACAAGACCGCAAAGGGAGCGAGCGCGCGCGAGCTCATGGATTTTGCGAGCGACATGCGCGCGCACTGGAAGGATATTGAGCGGGCGACGGCAACACGCACCGCAAAGACGGCTTCAAAGGTGGCGAAAAAAGCTAACAAAAAGGCTGCCAAGAGGGGAGCAAAGAAGAACTAGGGGCTCGGTGTATCGGCGTTTCTCACAGGACGCAGCTCGCGAGAGGTGAGCTGCGTCCTGTTGTGTGCTATAAACGAGGTATGCGGATTTTGCTCCTCACCCTCCTGTGTATAGGCTTGGCGTCAGCCTACGTGCTCTCTGCAGTCACGAGTGAAGTCTCGTACGCCAAGCAGGCGTACGTGGTTACCGATGCGGAAGCGCCGGAAGTGAGTGCCAAGGCATGGGGGATCTTCGATACGGAAACCGGAGAGCTCATTGTCGCGCACAACGCGCGCGAGGCCTACCCAATCGCCTCGCTCACCAAACTCATGACCGCGGCGGTAGCGCTCGAGATGCCGAGCATCGATGCAACCACCACTGTCTCCTGGCGTGCCGTCTCTACCGAAGGGCGAGCGGGCAGGCTTGCGGCCGGCGACATCCTCACGCTCCGCGAGCTCCTGTTTCCGCTCATGCTCGAGTCTTCAAATGACGCTGCTGAAGCGATTGCTGAGCATGCGGGCCGCGATGCATTCATCGCTGCGATGAATGCTCGCGCCGCCGCGATCGGCATGCCGAGCGCGCACTTTGCCGATCCGAGTGGCCTCTCGCCAGAGAACGTGGCGAGCGTGGTGGATGTGAAGCTGCTCATGGAGTACCTCGATCGCGAGGAACGTTTCCTGCTCGATGTCACTAGGCTTCCCACCTACGTGGGCGCAGAGCACACCTGGAGGAATATCAATCCCGCCCGCGAACATCAGGGTTTCCGCGGCGGCAAGCACGGCTACACAGAAGAGGCGAATCGCACGCTGGCGGGCGTCTTTGCCGCTCCGCTTGCTGCCAATACTGAGCGTACCCTCACCATCGTGCTTCTCGGCAGCGACAACCTGCCTGCCGATCTTGCGGCGCTCGACGAGCTCATCCGTACTGCTGTCAGGTACGAGTAGCCGCTCATGCATTTGCTATAATCAAGCGGTATGGAAACGGCTCATACCGCGCTCTACCGCAAGTACCGCCCAAACGCCTTTGGTGAGGTCAGGGGCCAAGAACCGGTGGTGAGAGCGCTCGAGGGAGCGCTCAAGAGTGGCCGCATTCCGCATGCGCTGCTCTTTACCGGTTCGCGCGGCACCGGCAAGACCTCGATTGCACGCATCTTTGCCGCGGCAGCAGGGGCCAAGCCTATCGACATCTACGAGATCGACGCTGCGTCAAACCGCGGCATCGATGATATACGGGCGCTGCGTGAAGCAGTGCATACCCTGCCGTACGAATCACCTCGCAAGGTCTACATCATCGACGAAGTGCACATGCTCACCAAGGAGGCATTCAATGCGCTTCTCAAGACGCTCGAGGAGCCGCCCGAGCACATCATCTTCATCCTTGCAACTACCGAGCCGGAGAAGCTCCTGGAAACCATCGTGTCACGCTGCCAGGTCTTCCAATTTCGCGCACCGTCGCGTGACCTCTTGCGCGAGACGGTGCTCGAGGTCGCGCGGCAGGAGAAATTTATGCTCACTCCTGACGCCGCCGATCTCGTAGCGCTCGCTGCCGACGGTTCTTTCCGCGATGCACTCGGCATTACCGAGAAGGTCATCATCGCAAGTGGTGACAAGAAGGCTGATGCTGATGAGGCAGCGAGCATCATCGGCGCACCGAAAGGAACGCTCGTCATGGATGTGGTTGCTGCGCTCCACGAGCGCGCTCCCGAAAGGGGTCTGGCTGCTATCGCAGAAGCGCGTGCCGAAAATGTCGACATGCAGCTGTTTGTCCGGCTTATTCTTGAGCGTGTGCGCGCCGTGATGCTATCGCGTCATGGCGGCAAAGCGCTCTGTGCCCTCGAGCACGTGCCCGAGCATGACCGTGCGACTCTCGAAGCGTATGCGCAGGATCCGCGCTCACCGATCAACTCGAAGCTCTTGTCTCGTCTGCTTACAGCCGCCGAGCAGACGGGGCGCGTACCGGTGCCACAGCTGCCGCTCGAACTTGCAGTTATCGAGAGTACCGTTGAATAAATGTTCTATGCGTGTCTACCTTGTTCGCCACGGCGAAACGCTCTACAACCGAAACTACACCCACCAGCACGCCGAGGTTGTGCTCTCAGAACGCGGCAAGGATCAAGCACGGCGCACCGGCATGCGGCTGCGCGGTGTGCCGCAGCCACTCCTCGTCACCAGCGATCTCGCGCGTACCCGCGAGACGGCCGATATTATCGGCAAGATCATCGGCACGGTGCCGCGCGAGGAGCCGCTCTTTCGCGAAATGAAGCGCCCTTCGCAGATGGTGGGTACCTTCTACTACGGCTTCACCTCGCTCACGATTGGCCTCCAGCTCCTGCTGCACGCTCCGTATGCCTCCTGGCACTACGCGGATGAAGAGAACCTCCACGATATCCGTACGCGCGTCGCACTCTCGATTAAGTACCTCGAGTCGATCGCCGATCGCTACGCGGAGGTGATCGTAGTCTCGCACGCGGTCTTCATCCAGCTTTTTCTCACGCAGCTGCGCAACAAGAAGATCTCGCTGCTTGCCTACCTTGGGGCGATTCTGAAGCTCGTGCCGATAGATAACGCGAGCATTACTACGCTCACCTGCACACCGCAGCAGAAC
The DNA here is from genome assembly GCA_964556805.1 of uncultured Candidatus Saccharibacteria bacterium. Classification (GTDB taxonomy): domain Bacteria; phylum Patescibacteriota; class Minisyncoccia; order Phycocordibacterales; family UBA918; genus JACQKD01. The sequence goes on along the minus strand of CAZKXF010000054.1, from coordinate 218 downwards.
GGGGAGTACGTATGGAGCATCGAGCGGATAAACGAACGGGACCACCTCATGGAGGAGACTGCAGGGCAGAAAACTGTCTGAGCCAGTACTCGCCTTGAATTTAGGCCTAAAATTAGGCACTATGGAACGTGCTCGCATCCGCGCGAGCAAACTCTTTGCCGGGTCGTCTAATGGTAGGACTCTGGTTTCTGGCACCAGCTATCTAGGTTCGAGTCCTA
>CAZKXF010000053.1:0-3922 GCA_964556805.1 uncultured Candidatus Saccharibacteria bacterium | reverse complement strand
TTGTCAACAGGAGGTATGTTGCTAGTCGCTTGACGCCCGTCCGGGCCAGGTATATATTCGAGAGTATGCAGATCGCATACGCAGCCTGGGCCTTCTTTGCAGTCATTCTATTTTCGAATGAAGGGCCGGTTGGCGTGTCATAGGCAAGCGAAACACTCCAAGAACACAAAACCGGCCCGCAGAGGGCCGGTTTTGTGTTCAGGGGAGACAAATGTGTTTCGGGAAGTGGGAGAGAGTACTCTTTTCCACCTCCCGGGCCGCATGGTGCGGAAGCCGGAGTTACTTGAACAGTTCAGGGAGTGAATGATGGTGGGTAAGCGAATCGTGAGCGAACCGATTCTCGAAGAACAGTTCGGCATCGGCAGTCTGGTGCCTCCGGATGACGAACTCCGTGCCGGACCGAAGCCACGAGTTCCGTCTCCCGAGGAGGAGCGACTTTCGGCAGAGGCGGCATTCCATGCCGACCGACTTACCGCCGAGATGGAAGGATGGGATAGGCAGCGCGGCATAGAGGAAGCTGCGAACCGCAACAGCGGCCGCATTGCGCGCAATATTCGCAAGCGGGAGCAACGGGCTCTGAATTTCCAGGGCCGGCACGGCGATCTCGACTAGGGGGCTGCATGAGCCGCTCATCTATCAGTGGTCCGCCGCCCCTCGACGATCCGGACGCACCGGCATCCGAGGCGGTGATAGAGGCATTACTTGATGGGGGTAAGGTCATACCCATTCCCCCGAAACTCGCTGCTTCAGGCGAAGCGGCACTTCGCAACCGCGCCACACGGCGCATCAAGGAGGGAATGTTCGGATGAGTAGTGATGCTTCTACGCCGTCGGCCGAAAAGGAGCCGCCGGTGCGTACCTGGGAAGAGATGCATCCTCGGGATCCGGCCGCGCTGGCCGAGGCTCGTCAGATGCTCGCCAGGTCGTCCGAGTCCTTCTACCCGGGAGACGTGACGAAGTCAGTGCCCCGTCGTCTCGAGCGCGGCAAGTCGCCGCACTTCGTACCACAGGGTGGCCTCAGCGACGGTCGTCGTCGTTCCGACTAGCAGACGCAGGCCGGTGGGTCGCAATCCGTGAGGCAGGGTTTTCCAGAAGCACATCTGGAAAACCCTGCCCGCGGATTTTCTTTTTATAGAGCACGAGCAACGAAAAGGGGCGGGCCTCAGCCCGCCCCTTTTCGTTGCCGCAACGCGGCCTAACGAAAGAACTCTCCAAAAGAACTCCCCACACAAGAAGTGGTTCGAGACCTCTTTGGGGAAAGAGATTCAAGCCGCTTCCTGCGCTCGCCCCGGCATTGCGCATGCAGCATACCCGGGGCCGACAAGGGCTTATAGTAGCGCACCTGGCAAAATGTACAACATTTACAATGTGGAATTCGACGATGTCCGAGCACGACGCCGGTTCCTCGTCGCTCGATGCTCGTCGGTCCGAGATTCTACCTGCTCTGCGCCGCAAGGAGGCTGCGTAGGTAGGGCAGGAGGGTGTCGCGGAATGCATGCGCGCGGCGCGGCAGGTCGCCTGAGAGTGTTTCTGCAAGGCCCAAGCCCGTCTCCTCTTCGAGGGCACGACGAATGTAGGAGATCGAGAGGGCGCGTAGGCTCTGATCGCCCTCATCTGCGCTGTTGCCTCGGGTGACAATGAGACCAACTACCTCTCCTGCGTCGTTGACTACGGGTCCGCCCGATGAACCCTGCTCACCGACATCGGAGGGACCGATGGAAAAGATGTCGACATCACCCGAATTGAAGGTGAAGAGGTGGGTGATAGAGGTGCTGTCCGTAAGCGGTGTCAGTGACGTGTCGCCGTAGGGTGCCGCTTGAACTACCGGATAGCCGGCTGCCACCACCTCGGCGGCGTAGTAACGGTAGTTTCTCTCTGAGAGTGGGGCCAGGGCAGGAAAATGCTCGGGCAGCGGTTCACCGTTTGCACTCTTATCCACAAAGAGGAGTGCAAAGTCGTGCTCTCCCGTGCCGGACGGCTTCTCTGCGTAGAGCTGGTAGGCATTCGCTTCTATCCACGAGGGCGAGATGAAGAGGAGGGATGCTTCGTACCGCGCTTCTGCCGGAGAACCTTGACGAATGACGCACCGAGGCGCGGTTGCAGACGCTTCATCAGCAAGGAGAAGGAACTGGGCGACGTGGGCGTTCGTGAGGATCACCCCCTTTGAGTCGATGAAGACGCCGCTGCCGGTGGTCGTGCGTACCGCATTTTTAAGCTCCGTGGTACAGAACACATTGACGAGTGCTTCTTCTACGCTCTTTGCGGTGGGTACGCTGGCAGTGGCGTCGATCACCGCCGCCTGCTGGTAGTCGATATTGGCGCGTAGTGCAGCGGACACTGCGCCAAACGGTACCGAAGCTCGACGCTCCTCTACCGCGCTCTCGGGGGGCGGGAGGTACCGCTCAATGAGTGCTGCGGCGCCATTACTGAAGGCGAGAAAACCGCCCAAGAGGGCAGCAACGAGCTCTCGGAAAAGGTCAGCGGGCGACATTAGAGCCAGTATAGCACTGAGGAGTCCGTTTTTTGACATGATAGCAATGTGTGGACTAATGAGAAAAGGACTGCCTGGAGGGGTATACTAAAGGGTGAAACACGATATGCATGTATGCAGCGTGTTTTATTTATCAGCCTCTGTCGGTATGCCGCCTGGCGGCATACACATTGCGGAGATAAGAGATAATAAAACATGATCTACTTCTTTGACGGAGAGGGCGCAACGCCAACGGATGATCCGATGGTGCCAGCCGAGCCAACAGAAGGCGAAGAGCCTGCTGCTGGTGGTGAGACGCCTGCTGCATAACTACTATGCGAAGAGGAAGCCCCGCGGCCTTTGGCCGCGGGTTTTCTTGTTCCTCTTTGTGCAAGCATGGGTTCTGCAGGAACTCCGAAGATGAAGTGTGATTCAGGTACATTATGCTGGTGTACAGCGTTGGGTAGTAGTAATCTATATTCAAACCCTCGCTCTCTACATGTCGTGGTATAGTAAAGAGTACTGTTTATGAGACGTACTATTGAACCTACCGTCAGAGAACGTGCATTTGCGCTGAGGGCTGAAGGCCATTCATACAGTCACATCGCAATGGTGACCGGCCTTTCAAAGAGCACCCTATCGGCGTGGCTTGCTGAAATCCCCTATGAACCGAACACAGAGACCACTCATCGTATCGGCCTAGCTCGATCGCGAGCAGGTCGCACGCAACATCTCAGAAAACGTGCTTCATTGGAAGAGGCGCGTCTTCTTGCAAAAAAGGATGTCGGAACATTAAGTGACCGAGATCTTTTCATGGTGGGTGTAGGTCTCTACTTAGGCGAGGGAAGCAAAAGCATTGAAAACATTCGCATCGTAAATGCAGATCCAAGAATTATTGTGCTAGGCGTACACTGGCTCACAAGAATCTGTGGGCTTTCCCTAAAGAACTTCTCAATGACAATTCATATGTACCCAGATAACGATGAGAAGGAGTGCTTGAGGCACTGGTCGTTAGTGACCAGCATTCCGCTTGAGCAGTTTAAGAAATCGCAGGTTGATGAGAGAGTAGACAAGCTTGCCAAAAAGAAAGGGAAGTGCAAGTATGGCACGGCACATCTCTCGGTGGTAAGTCATGGGGAAAAAAGATTCGGGGTGTTTCTATTCCGGCGTATTGCTGGATGGATGGAAGAAGTGTATAACCAAACAGTGCAAATCAAGCGGGTGTAGTTTAGTGGTAGAATGCGACGCTTCCAACGTCGAGATGGGGGTTCGATTCCTCTCACCCGCACCGCCAATGGAAGGCCGCCTGAGAGGGCGGTTTTTCCGTTGCGGCGATGCGGAGTGAAGAAAGGCGCTATAGGCGCCTTTCGTGAGGAATCGAAGAGGTTGTCAGCGCTTTTGCGAGCGTTGTGAAGCAAAAGAGCGACAACCTGTACTGAAGCTGTAAGCTTCG
>CAZKXF010000052.1:1156-3980 GCA_964556805.1 uncultured Candidatus Saccharibacteria bacterium | reverse complement strand
GAGCCCGAAAAGCTCGCACTTCTCGTCAAGGAGAGCAGCTGGCAGCGTGACAGCTTCGTCGTCAAGGCCGGCTGGGTCGAGGGCGTCCAGGGGAGCTACCGCAGCGAAGTCGCCGAGGTCTGCGCCGAGCAGGCCGTAAAGGCCTACGAGGCGAAGCAGGCAAGCGCCAAGCCCGCCGCCGGCTGATCCTCCCGCACGTGAGTCCGATGAGCCGCAGTGATCGAGGTCCAATCCCTCCGCTGCGGCTCTTTTCTTGCCCCCAGCGCCTTTTTTGGTCATGATACAGCACAGAAGCTGAACCCAGGGGGAAGCGATGATCGATCCTTCGGTCCACGCTGCGCTCGAGGAGTACCTCGAAGAAATGGGGTACGAGCAGCAGAACTCGGTGCACATGATGGCGGTAACGATGAAAAACCGCTATGGAGGTTTGCTGCTCGTCTCACTTCGTTCCGATTGCGTGGTAGCAAGCGTACGAGTTCCGATCCGTAACGATCTCTCGGGAGAGGAGACGCAGCAGTTTCTGGATGACGTGTTCGTTTATGAAGGGGAACGCGGTCGGCTACTCACCTGGACTGACCGATACTTTGTTCTCTCTGATCAGATCTCTGAAGAAGAGCTTGAAGAGGCGTCTGTCAGGGTGCTTGAGGAAGCTCTCGAACAGCTCGTCGAGCGAGGGTGCGAGCTTCGAGCTCTGCTGGTGACGGTAGCGCGGATGTCAAAGGGGATCAAGGAAGGGATATACCCTCATTCTTGGTTTACCCCCAAGCGTCTTTTGGAATTCTACAGACTGAGCGATAGTATGCCCCTCCGTCACTGAAGTTGCGGAAGAAGGCAGGGGTCCGCGCCAGAGAGATGTCCCTACTCTCTGGCGCGGTTTTTTGGTGATTGGCAATCTATTTTTTTCTTGACGCCTCCTATGGGGTGCGATACTATGGCGGCACGCATTGCGCTTTTTGCGCGTGGACGTTTTTCTAACTTACGAAGAGCGTCCCGCTGGAGCGTGGGAGGTATACCGGTGGTCGGTGGCGAGGCAAGATTGTTCTCGCGCCTTCGCCACTTACCGCAGAGCCTCCTATGCATCAAAGGCAAAGGGACGGCGTTTAGTAACTTTATAGATTCACTATGGCAGATACATTCGATCGATCAAAGCCACACGTGAACGTGGGAACCATTGGTCACGTAGACCACGGCAAGACCACGCTCACGGCCGCGATCCTTGCCGTACTCAACGCCAAAGGCGAGGGGTACAAGGCAAACACGAAAGCCGTCGATGAGATTGACAAGGCGCCCGAGGAAAAGGCTCGCGGCATTACCATTTCGCTCTCGCACTCTGAGTACGAGACGCCGAACCGCCACTACGCGCACATCGACGCTCCTGGCCACGCCGACTACATTAAGAACATGATTACCGGTGCTGCCCAGATGGACGGTGCGGTGCTTGTGGTTGCCGCCTCTGACGGTGCTATGCCACAGACGCGTGAGCATGTGCTCCTCGCTCGTCAGGTGGGCGTGCCGAAGATCATCGTCTTCCTCAACAAAGTGGACATGGTAGATGACGAGGAAATGATCATGCTCGTCGAGGAGGAGCTCCGAGAGCTCCTCGAGAAGAACGGCTACGACGGCAAAAATGCACCTATCATCAAGGGTTCTGGCCTCAAGGCGCTCGAGAATCCGGGAAGCGAGTGGGGTGAGAAGGTGCTCGAGCTTGTCAACGCGATGGACGAGTACTTCCCGCTGCCGGTTCGTGAGCTCGACAAGCCGTTCTTGATGCCGATTGAGGACATCTTCTCAATCGAAGGCCGCGGTACGGTGGTAACCGGACGCGTAGAGCGCGGACAGATCAAGGTTGGTCAGGACGTTGAAATCGTCGGTATTGCGCCGACTACCAAGACCACGGTGACCGGCGTTGAGATGTTCAACAAGGCACTCGATTCTGCACAGGCAGGTGACAACGCCGGCGTGCTGCTTCGCGGTACGGCAAAGGACGCCGTCCACCGCGGCCAGGTGCTCGCTGCGCCCGGTTCGGTAACGCCGCACACGGAGTTTGAAGCCGAGGTGTACATTCTCTCGAAGGAAGAGGGAGGTCGCCACACGCCGTTCTTCTCCGGGTACAAGCCGCAGTTCTACATCCGCACCACGGATGTAACTGGCGACGTAACCCTTGCTGAGGGAACGGAAATGGTGATGCCGGGCGACACGGCTACCTTCAAGGTAAAGCTCGTTGCGCCGGTGGCGCTCGAGGAGCAGACGAAGTTTGCTATTCGCGAGGGTGGCAAGACGGTCGGCGCAGGCTTCGTAACGAAGATCATTGCGTAAACCGCAAAAGTGCGCTTAGATAGGGCGTACAGCTACTACAGGGAGTGAATGCACCATGACAACTAAAGCAACTGCAAAGACGAGGAAAACCGCTACCAAGCGCGCACCGCGCAAGAGCGCGGCTGCTGCAAGCGGCGAGATCAACAAGCTCCGCATTCGGGTGCGTGCCTACGAGCACAAGATCCTCGATGCGTCAGTAAAGCAGATCATGGATACGGCGCTGCGCTTTGATGCGCAGGTTGTCGGTCCGATCCCGCTGCCGACTGAGATCAAGAAGTATACGGTCAACCGTGCGGCGTTCGTGTACAAGGATGCGCGAGAACAATTCGAGATGCGCGTACACAAGCGGGTGATCGATATCCTCAATCCAGCTCCCAAAGTGATTGAGGCGCTCACGAACCTCTCGCTCCCCTCGGGCGTCAACATCGACGTCAAGATGGGATAGTAGTGCTTTAGTCTGACAGAGAGCAAAGCCCCGCGGCCGAAGGCCGCGGGGCTTTGTGCATGT
>CAZKXF010000052.1:0-1146 GCA_964556805.1 uncultured Candidatus Saccharibacteria bacterium | reverse complement strand
TTTTTTTTTTTTGCACTCAAAGACCCAACCCCCCCGGGCCCCCCGCCCCCGGGGCTTTGTGCATGTGTTACTCTTCGTGCACGTCGATCATCTGCTGGAGGTCTCTGTCCTCCTCGGGAAGGGGCTGAATCATGACCCACGGCTTGTTATTTTTGCTCACGATGAGTGGCATTTTGGTGTAGTGCACGCGGTCTATCACCTCTTGGAAGTTTGCGCGAACCTGGCTCGTTGATTGTATCTGCATGGCTCCCCCAGCATACTACAGTTGTACAACAAGTACAAGTTGACAATACTGTACTATCTGCTAGTCTTACCAGTGAGGGTTCGTTATTCGTCGTAACGTTACATCACTATGGGAATACTTGCTTGGATTATCTTAGGAGGAATTGCAGGATGGATTGCATCGCTCATCATGAAGACCGATGAATCGCAGGGTATCTTGCTGAATGTGGTTGTAGGAATTGTGGGCGCATTTGTCGGTGGCTGGGTCTTCAATATGTTTGGTAGCGCCGGCGTTACGGGCTTCAACTTCTACAGCCTGCTTGTCGCAGTTGTGGGTGCAGTGATTGCCCTGTGGGTCGTGAAGCTCGTGCGATAGGTATTAAAGGGGGGTATAACGAAACATTCTATGAATGGCACTGAACGAACTAGCAGCGTAGGATGGGTACTCGGGGCGCTTGTGGTGCTTCTCATTATCCTTATCGCATGGTTTGCCTTCACGCCAGCGGACGACGAGGCTGCTCGAGAGGCGCAGCGCGAGTCCAACGAGGCGGCTCGAGAAGTCGATGAGGAAACCAATGAGCTGGCGGATGCGGCATCGCGGCTTGCGGCTCGCACCGAAGCGCGGACACGCCTGGTGGCGCTCGAGACGCGCCTTGAAGCGAAAGAAAACTACGCTGAGGTGGCCGACGAGCTTGCGGAAATCCGCGCAAACCTAGCGGCAGCGTACGAAAACGCTACGGGAGAGGCGCGCGAAGAGTACGAGAGGGACATTGAGCCGGCGTTCGAGAACTTCGAAAAATCCCTCCGCGATGGGGCGGCAGACGTCAGCGGCTTCTTTGCTCGCCTCCTTTTGGAGCTCGAAGCAGACGTTCGGACTGACGAAGAGGGTGGCGAGTAGGCAGGTGTTTCCGTAGTTGCTCGAGG
>CAZKXF010000051.1:0-3989 GCA_964556805.1 uncultured Candidatus Saccharibacteria bacterium | reverse complement strand
ACATTGTGCGGCGTTCCGTAGGCTTTTACTGAATGCGAGTGGAGCGACTCTTTCGGATCACGTGCGATTCGCTCGGCGACCTCCTTCTGAACCAGAAACACGATCCGTTGGGGCTGGTGCGCGGCTTCAAGTGAGCTGCGCAAGAGCATGCCCGAAAGATAGTATGGGATGTTTGCCACGAGCAGGTAGGGTTCATCGGAAGGCACAAAGCTGGCCGGCAAGGTATCGCGGACGTCGGCGTGGTGCAGGGTGAACGAACCGGCAGCAATTGCCTCTTGGAAGCGCTCCTCAAGGATCGGCATAGCCCGGTCGTCTGCCTCGATCGCAGTGACACGGGCGCCGGCCTCAAGCAGCGCGGCCGTCAAGACGCCGGTGCCCGGCCCAATCTCTACTACCCGCTCCCCCTCCTTCAACTCTGCGGCACGCACGATTTTCTCGACGACCTGGGGATTCGTCAAAAAGTGCTGTCCGAGCGACTTTTTTGCCGAGAGCTTGGACATAGATGATCAGTCAATCTCGATTACCCGCTCAAAACCTGAGGGACTGCCGAAAAACCCGGTGGGGTTGCAGCTCTCCAGGAAGTCTTCGTCGATATCGCGCAGAAAGGAGGACGGAATGTTGACGCGCTGACTGCCGAAGATGGTACGGACGTTCGCGTAGGTCAAAAACACCTTTTTCTCCGCGCGCGTGAGCGCAACGTAGAAGAGACGACGCTCTTCTTCCTCGTCAGTACGATCGCCTGGATCGCCCGAGATGCGTTCGTGCGGGAAGAGGCCCTCTTCGAGGCCGGTGATAAAGACGTACGGGAACTCGAGACCCTTTGCCGCATGGATGGTCATAAGCTTCACCGCCTCCTCATCCTCTTCCCTGCTCCTAAGTTCGTCCTGATCGCTCTGGAGCGCCGCATCCTCAAGGAGGCGCTCCACGGCTTCTTCGGGAGCCAGGTTGTTGTAACGAGTGGCGAGTGAAACAAGCTCGCGGAGGTTCTCGAGGCGCTCCAGCTCCTCGTCGCCTCCGCGCTTGAGGAGCTCCTCGAGGCCGGAGCGCTTGATGATAAAGCGTAGCGTATCGGGCAGCGGTTTTGATTGCGCGTAAGCAGCAATCTCTGCGAGCATGGTTTCAAACGCTGCCACCTTCGCGAGCGTCGCGCCCGTGATCGCATCGGTACGTTTTTCAATCATTTTGAGCAGCGTCACTTTGCCGATGCCTCGAGGCGGGACATTGACGACGCGTGCCAGGTCGCTCGCGCTGTCTCTGTTCATGGCGAGGCGAAGGAAGGAGAGCACGTCTTTGATTTCCTTTCGCTCGAAGAACCGCACGCCGAGCACCTGGTAGGGTACATCGGCCGAGAGGAAGGCTTCCTCGAGCGCGCGCGACTGAAAGTTGGTACGGAAGAGCACAGCAATGCCTGAGGCCGAAGCGCCCGCTCGTATGAGGTCGCGCGCAGTACGCGCTACAAACTCTGCCTCATCGGTCTCGTTGTAGGCGGCGTAGATGCCGATTTTCTCTCCGGCGGCATTCGAGGTAAATACTCTCTTCGGGATGCGCTGGCGGTTCTTTTCGATGATGGCGTTCGAGGCGGCAATGATGGTTTGCGTCGAGCGGTAGTTTTCTTCAAGGAGCACGATGCGTGCGCCGGCGAAGTGCCGTTCAAATTGCAAGATATTGCTGATATCGGCGCCCCGCCAGGAGTAGATGTTCTGGTCGACGTCCCCTACCGCGCAGATATTGGAGCGATCACCGGCGAGCGCTCGCGCGATCTCGTACTGCACCTTGTTGGTGTCCTGGTACTCGTCGATGTGAAGGTACGGAAACTGCGCGCGGTAGCGGTCGAGTATAGGCGTCTGCTCACGAAGCAGGACAAGTGTCGTGAGGAGGAGATCGTCGAAGTCGAGCGCCTGCTCATCCTTGAGGATGCGCTCGTACCGCTCCCAGACCTCGGCGGCCACTTCTTCCGGGTAGCTCTGGGCGGCATCGGCAAACGAGAGGCGCGTGAGCGCGTTGCCTTTGGCGCGGGAAATAATCGAGAGAATGCGGCGTGGCTCAAACTGCTTGGGGCTGTAGCCGGCCTCTTCGAGCGCCCGCTTGATCGCCTTGTTCGAGTCGCTGCGGTCGTAGATGGTGAAGTGGCGCCGGAGGCCGAGCGCCAGGTGATTGTCTCGCAGGATGCGCACGCCGAGTGCGTGGAAGGTAGTGAGGGTAGGAACGGAGTCGAGCGTCGCCCGCGCCGTCGGCGCATGCGATTTGACGAGCGTCTGCACCCGGTCACGCATTTCGCGGGCCGCCTTGTTGGTGAACGTGACAGCGAGGATGTTTTCCGGAGCCACTCCCCCGTGGATGAGGTGGAGGATGCGGTGCGTGATTACCCGCGTCTTACCCGATCCGGCACCGGCGAGCACCAAGAGCGGCCCCTCGGTAGAGAGCACTGCTTCGCGCTGACGCGCATTAAGACCTGCCAGGTGCGGGTGAGGAGCGTCCATGTCACAGCACTATACCATGCAGTGATACCCAACAGGATTTAGACGTTGTCAATGGCCCAAAATAGCTTTGGGTTGCGGGCTCCCCTGGTGCTGTGGATAACTTACGGGGAGGGTCAGATTGACGCCGTCTCTCCCTCCTCTATAGTGATCCTTGTCGCTTCTCTACAGAAGCCTGGTGGTACGGATTTCCGGTGGGTCTCCTCTGGAGCAGGTACCAAGCACAAATTCTCGAACCGGATGGCATGACAGTGGCGGCGGTGAGTCCACTCTAAGTTGAAACGCGTATTGAACCCCACATACAGGACGCTGAACCCTCGGATAGACGGCTGAACCGCTCGACCTCAGGGAACCAGACGATATACACCGCACTTGCTCGGCACTCCCTCGCCCTGAGGCTCTTGCCGCTCTTGGTGCTCCTTGCGCTTCCGCTCGGCGTGCAGGCGGGGGTATTTTCGATGCTGGCTGGTGCCTTTGCCGAGCCGTCCAATCCTCCTGTGCAGCAGAGGGTGGTGTACACTGCGCAGTCGGTGCCGCTTTTGCGTGCCGCTACCCACGCTGATCCGAATCCCTCGAAGGGCGGCGGTGACGTTCTGGTCGACGGAGGAGCCTTGGTGCCGGAACGCGGTTTTGACACGACCGTGCTCGGAGGGGGCGCCACCCACACGGGTGGTGAGATTAGCGTGTACGTAGTGCGCGAAGGCGACTCGCTCTCGCAGATCGCCGAGATGTTTGAGGTGAGCGCCAACACCATTCTCTGGGCGAACAACATCAAGCACGCCAACCTTATCAAGCCAGGCGACACGCTCGTCATCTTGCCGATCTCAGGTGTGCAGTACGTGGTAAAGTCGGGCGATACGGTCGCAGCGATAGCACAGCGCTACCACGGTAGCGTTGAGGATATCGTTGCATACAACGGCCTTGCCTCCGAAACCGCCATCGCCGTGGGCGACACGCTCGTCATTCCGGGCGGCGAAGTGACGCCGCCGCCGGCACCGGCAAAGTCCTCGGGTCCGCTTGCGGCGGTCAAGAGCGCCGTTGCCTCGGTTGCCGGCTACTTCTCGCACCCGGTACCGGGTGCGGTGAAGACGCAGGGTATCCATGGCTACAATGGCGTCGACTTTGGCGCGCCGAGCGGTACGCCAGTGCGCGCAGCAGCAGCAGGAGAAGTCATTATTAGCCGAGCGTCGGGATGGAACGGCGGCTATGGCGCGTACATTGTTATAAAGCATCCGAACGGCGCGCAGACACTCTACGCGCACAACAGTACCAACTACGTGAGCGTCGGTCAGTACGTTTCGCAGGGCGAGGAAATTGGTACCGTCGGCAGCAGCGGCCGCTCTACTGGATCGCACCTCCACTTTGAAGTCCGCGGCGACAAGAATCCCTTTTAGTATTACGCAGAACAGGTGAGAAAGAGCGCGCCCACCGGGCGCCCGCTTTGTAGAGCCGGGTACCGTAGTTGAGTGCTTCGAGAACGTGGCGTTCGTCGAGCGGATCTTCCTCGGCGAG
>CAZKXF010000050.1:0-4092 GCA_964556805.1 uncultured Candidatus Saccharibacteria bacterium | reverse complement strand
TACTGATCGAGGAAAACCTGGACGGGGTGGCCTTTCACGAACGGCGGTTCTTTCAAGGTATCGACACCTCCCGCTACACCTCGCACTTCAACACCGTACTGGAGCGAGACGTCGAACTTGCCGATCTTTTCAATACGACTGAGACGCTCCTCGATAATTTTCTGTACCGGGTAGATGCATACCGAAAGACTGGAGGGTACCCTGAACATCATGGATTCGACACGCAATCCTACGAGGTACGATTTCTGGCAGCCGGCAACAGGGTGCGCATTGCTCCTGGGAGTACCTTCTACCACCGCCAGCACATGCGTACTCCTTCGTACTTCGAGAGAGAGCTAGAGTCCGGTAAATTTTCTCTCAACTACACGCTGATAGTGGAAGATATTTTTCACCTTCTTACCCCAACAGCGCAAGATGCCATCGTTGCATTTCCCCTGCTTGACGCAGGATACAAGTACAAGACCAGTATCCTTGCATTACTAAAGCAGCATATGCAGCAAGGCGATTTGTTTGCCTCAGACTATAGAAACTATCTTGCTCCCGCCGGCCGACAGCACTGGTTGGCGGCACACACTATCGGACAGAGTCCTCACGAGCACATAACCAAAGCGGTTATCTACAACGTCATACAGGATTTTCCTCAAGCTCATGCTGCACTGGAGGAGTACGTCCGTACGTCAGGAAGCATCAGCACCTACACCGAGCTCCTTGCTTTGCGCATACTCCAGGGACTTGCTGGAACGCCCTTTCGTGACACTATAGCAGTGGTTCTTTCCCGCGCCCCACGCCTGGTACTTGCGCAGCCTCCCTCGGTAGGTAGGAGACTGGCGCGTAGGTTGCGCACGCAGTATCCTCAGCTCCATGCGCTCCTTGCACACGTACGAAAATTATTCTTTTCAACTTGATCGTATGAGACGCACTGTCAAAACGATACTCATCCGCCTTATGAACATGGTTCCTGGCATTGTGGGTATATACCAGTTTTTAAAGAGCGTAGTGCTCCTCCCCTCCTTTTTCCGTGACTACCACACCTTCAAACGAGCGCAGGAGAAGAGTGTCGTCCGCTTCCCCCTGAGAGCTCGTGACTTTTTCCTCTGTCTCTTTGACAAGACAAGCACTACACCGTTTGATCCGCACTACACCTACCATCCGGCGTGGGCTGCGCGCGTCCTGGCAGAGACCCGGCCTCACAAGCACATCGACATTGCTTCTACGTTGAAGTTCTCTACGGTTATCTCTGCATTCATACCCACTGAATTCTACGACTACCGTCCAGCGCAACTTGCGCTCGACAACCTAGAGAGTAAACGAGGGGATCTGCTCGCTCTCCCGTTTGCAGATAACAGCATCGAGTCGCTCTCCTGCATGCACACCATCGAGCATATTGGTCTTGGCCGCTACGGTGATCCCATAGATCCCGACGGCGACCTAAAGGCCATCAGAGAACTCGTCAGGGTACTCGCCCCCGGCGGCACACTGCTCTTTGTCACCCCTCTCGGTATCCCACGCATCGAGTACAATGCACACCGCATCTACTCCTACGAGCAGATAGTGGGGTACTTTGCCGAGCTCCGCCTGAAGGAGTTTGCCCTCATCCCTGACGACTTCAGGGCCCATGGGCTCATTCGAAACGCTGACCCCTCCCTCGTCAAAAAACAGCGGTACGCATGTGGGTGTTTTTGGTTTACCAAATAGCCCTTGGCGCACCAATTACGGAAGTGCTATCATCCTAAGCACATTAATGCTCACGTCTGCCCATGTCAGCAACCACGAACGTACGGAGCCTCATTGTAGACGTTGACGGAGTACTCACGACCGGACAGTTTCTCTACACGGAGGAGGGCAAATTTGCCAAGATCTTTGGTCCCCACGATAATGACGGAATCAAGCTTCTGAGGCCAAAACTCGACATCTGCGCCATCAGCGCGGATACGCGCGGCTTTCCAATCAGTAAGAAGCGCGTTGCCGACGATATGGGCATTCGGTTAGAGCTCGTGAGCGAAGCAGACCGGCTCGATTGGCTCCAGAAGCATTTCGATCTCTCGCAGTCTATCTACATCGGCGACGGCATGCATGACGCTCGCGTTTTTGAGTATGTCGCGTACGGCATAGCACCAGCTAATGCGTTCTACACCGCGCGCGAACGCGCTCACTTTGTCACCCGTGCAAAATCAGGAGAAGGCGCGGTAGGCGAAGCCTGCCTGCATATCCTTGAGAAGTTTTTTGAAACCCCAAATCCGCTCGGCTATACCACGTCATGAAGTACAAAGTCTGCATACTCGCTGCTGGTTCCGGCTCCCGCATGGAGTACCTGACCACCCATCTCAACAAGGCAATTCTGCCCATCAATTTCAAGGCGGTTATTTCACACATTATTGAAAAGTTTCCCGTCGACGTAGAGTTCGTCATAGCAGTCGGGTACAAAAAGGAAACGGTCATCGACTACGTGCGTATCGCCCATCCAGAGCGCACCGTTACCTTCGTTGAGATAGAAAACTTCATCGGGCCGGGAACCGGCCCCGGATACTCGCTCCTGCAGTGCCGCGAGCACCTCAACGTACCGTTCATCTTCTATACTGCAGACACCATTGTCCTCGAAGAGGTTCCTGAACCAACCCACAACTGGTTCGGCATTGCACCGGTAAAAAATACCGAGCCGTACTGCACCGTCAAGCTCAAGAACAACCTCATCTGCCAGCTTGACGACAAGACCGTCAACAGTAACCGCTTTGCCTTCATCGGGCTCGCAGGCATTTTAGACCACGAAGCATTCTTCGCCTCGCTGGAGGGTAATACCGACGCACCCACCGGAGAGCTGCAGGTTTCAAACGGTTTTAAGAAATTGATAGAGCACACCCTCACACCGATTGGCTTCACCTGGTTTGACACCGGCACCCTTGAAAACTACAAGCGGACCGATAAAAATTTCAGCGGTGAGAAAAAGTTTGATTTCAGCAAGGGGCGCGGCGAGGAGTTTTTATACTTCGTCAATGACAAGGTCATTAAGTTCTTCGCCGACGAGCGGATCGTCCAAAACCGCTATGACCGAGCCGTGCAGTACCTTGCGGGTATAAGTCCCGTTATCGCTGAAAGGCGCGGCAAATTCTACGCCTACAGAAAAGTAGACGGGCACGTGCTCTATGAACGCCTCAACAACCAGACCGTCTCAGACTTCCTCCAGTGGGCATCGACCTACCTCTGGAAGGAAAAGAGCCTCTCTCCTGAAGAGCAGGCGGCCTTTGAGAAAGCCTGCAAGGAGTTTTACATTGAAAAGACGGAGAAGCGGCTGAGTGCATTCTACGAGAAGACGCGCATCGCTGATGTGCCTATCCGCATTAACGGCGTTATGGTGCCCGCCCTCGCCGAGCTCATGAAGCACATACCGTGGGAGAGCCTCACTCGCGGCGTGCCGAGCAATTTCCACGGTGATCTGCAGTTTGACAACGTGCTCGTCACCTCCGAGAACGATGCGGAGGGCGGAAAGTTCGTGCTCCTCGACTGGCGACAGGATTTTGCCGGCCTCATTGCGCACGGCGACCTATACTATGACTTTGCAAAGCTCTACGGTGGCACCCTCATCTCCTACCCGCTCATCAAGCAAGGAATGTTTTCGTTTGATATGAGCGATGAGGAAGCCTACTACAGCTACTACATCAAGAACGACCTTGTCGATGCGCGCGAAGCCTTTGAGAAGTTCCTGACCGAGCGCGGGTACGACTTCCGGAAGGTGCAGCTCATTACCGCGCTCATCTTCCTCAACATGTCTCCGCTCCACGAAGAGCCATTCGACCGGCTCCTCTACTTCATGGGTAGGAGCATGCTTTACAAGTTACTACAGTCAACCGTATGAACACGCCCGCATACTCTGCAAAACTCGCCGTCGGACCGATGAGCAGCGAGGTCATCGAGGCAGTATTCCGTTACTCCCACTTCCACCGCACCCAGCTCATGCTCATCGCCTCGAAGAACCAGATCGACCACGCAGGAGGGTACGTCAACGGGTGGACCACGAGCGAGTACATGCAGTACATTCGCACACTCCGGGAGCAGTACCCACAGAGCGACGTAAAAGTGTGCAGAGATCACTGCGGT
>CAZKXF010000049.1:0-4199 GCA_964556805.1 uncultured Candidatus Saccharibacteria bacterium | reverse complement strand
GTAGCCGGGGTAGGTCATGCCGAGGTAGACATGCTTGACGGTGGGCCATAGGAACTGGGTGTAGCCCGCCTGTAATTCAACAGGAAAGAGCGGAGTATCGAGCTCAGTACCTGCCCGCAGTTCGCCAAAGTAGCGATCAACGAGCGCAGCGACGTCCCCGGGGTCGCGTGGGCCACAGATGCCGAGTACGGTGTTGCGGGCAGTGTAGGAGCTGTCGTGAAAAGTCTTGATGTCAGCGAGGGTGGTGCGCTCGATGGAGGCGGGCGTACCCGCAATATCGGTTTGTACGCGCGGATCAGGAGATATCGTACCCCGGAGTGCTTCGTGGAGCACTTCCCACGCGTCGCTCTCGGCTGCATTGAGCTCTTCGGTAATAATACGCTTCTCGTGGCTGAGATCTTTTTCCGTGAAGAGGGGGTGCGCAAAGACTTCGGCTACGAAGGTGCATGCGCGCTCAGCGTCTTCACTCAGTACGTGGGCGTAGTACTGAGCTGCCTGATGACCCGTTGATCCATTCCACTCCCCGCCCACGTTGTCGATGAGTTCTACGAGCTCTTCTTTGTTGGGGTAGCTTCGCGTTCCATCAAAGCAGAGGTGCTCGGTGAAGTGGGCCAGGCCACGCGGGGCAGAGAGCGGCTCGTAGAATGCTCCCGCTTTGGTGGCAGTAGCCACCGTAAATGAGCCTTTGTTAGGGTGGTGCGCGTAGATGACACGCAGACCGTTATTGAGTGTCCACTCGTGCGGGCGTTCCATCCCTTGATGGTACCAGACTGTTTTTGGCTTGCCGAGGAGGTATGCCCGTTGAGATTTTCTGGTGCGTGCCGTATAACGTATATGCTCGTACCTATGCAGACGGATACAACAGCAACCAAATCTATTCTCAGTGAGTACATTGCTCGAGTCATCGTGTGGTGCGCGCAAGCGGTACTGTTTGGCATTGCGCTCCATCAGGCCTGGCATCTGGAGTGGTCGAATCTCTTTATTGTGCTGCAGGCCATGGCGCTCGGCATGGCACCCTACATACTCCAGCATCGCTTTGGCATCTACACGCCTCCTATGCTCCGGGCGGGCATTGTGCTCTTTATGATTGCTACACTCGTCTTGGGCGAGATCGCTGATTTTTACAACACCTATACCTGGTGGGACGCTATGCTCCACACACTCTCGAGCGTGGGGCTTGCACTCATTGGCTTTATGCTTCTAGTGAACTTCTTTAAGAGCAGCGACCTCACCTCGACGCCGTTCCTCACCTCGTTCTTGGCGTTTTCATTTGCCATGTCGCTTGCGGTTCTCTGGGAGATCTACGAATTTTTTATCGATCTCTTCTTTTCGCCTCGGGCGACCATGCAGCCGAGTAACACGGACACCATGACGGACCTGATTGTGGCAACCGTCGGTGCGCTCCTGGTGAGCATCGGTGGATACCGCTTTGTGCGTTGGCGGGAGAGGAACCCAGTAGGTCTCCTTATCAAGGACGGCGTCGATGGCAATGGCGGAGACTGTTAGCTCTTGAGACGGTTTGATTCGAGACAGGCTACCTGTGATCTCCACGAGCGCTTGAACAGAGCGTGCGGAAGAGCGTGGTAGACTAGCAAATGTTCTTTTCTTGTATGAAATCGAGGAAGCCATCCACACGCACCCGAAACTCACGTGTGCGCAGCAGTGCGGCAGGGGAGGTGCCATCTCGCACAGCACGGATCGTGACTGGCGTATGCGGCGTCTTTGCATTCTGCCTTGTAGGCGCAAGCATCGTCTACGCCTTCGGCTACTCGGACCTGTTCTCTGATGAGTACGATCTTGCTGAACTGCACCAAGAGGCAGTAGAGATGGTGGCTCCTGCGCCTGAACCGAAAGTGCTCGACCGGGAGGAGTACGACCGTCGGCTTGCGCTCCTTGCCAATAATCCTCCCGTTGTTGCAACGAGCACCGCGAGCACAACGCCCGATCGCGTACCGGACTGGTCCCCCGTCCCGCCTTTCCTCTACCCAACCGATGCGCCGTACCCGAAGGTCGGCGCCATCCTGCCATTCCACCGCATCGTTGCCTACTACGGCAACTTCTACTCCACGAAGATGGGTGCTCTCGGTGAGTACCCGGCTGATGAGATGATCGAACGCTTGCAGGCCGAGGTGCGCAATTGGGAGGAGGCAGACCCGGAGACGCCGGTGATGCCTGCCATCGACTACATTGCGGTAACGGCGCAGGGCAGTGCGGGTGAGGACGGGATGTACCGCTTGCGGATGCCGCACGATCAGATCGATCACGCGCTTGCGCTTGCCAAGCGCGTGGATGGGATCGTCATTCTTGAAGTGCAGGCGGGCCTCAGTCCGCTGCAGCGCGAGATCGAAACGCTCGAGAAGTACCTCATGCTCCCGCAGGTGCATCTCGCGATCGATCCGGAGTTCGCGATGAAGACGGGCGATGCGCCCGGCACCGTGATTGGCACGGTGGATGCAGTAGACGTGAATAGCGCTGCAGAGTACCTTGCAACACTGGTTCAGGAGCACGATCTCCCGCCGAAGGTGCTCATCGTGCATCGCTTTACCCAAAAGATGGTCACCAACTACGACAAGATTGCTCCGTTGCCCGAGGTGCAGATCGTCATGGACATGGATGGCTGGGGCACGCCGGAGCGGAAGTTCGGTACGTACAATTGGATTGTTGCGCCCGAGCCGGTGCAGTTCACGGGTTTCAAGCTTTTCTACAAAAATGATCTTAAGCCCCCGAGCCGCGGGCTCCTCACACCGAAAGAGCTCTTAGAGCTGCGTCCGCGACCTATTTTCATTCAGTATCAGTAAGGAAGGACTGGGATTCTGTAGTAATTCTGCCCAGAAGCAGTATCTGTGGTAGGCTGTACCGCATATGGATCTGAAAAACGTACCGAAGCAGTTTGTCGAGAACGTGAGCGGCGGGTTTACCGAAGAGTTCTTCGTCCTCGCTTTTTTCTCCGGTGCGACGGGAACACCCTTTGCGCTCACCCCCAAGCACGCGAAGCGCTTTTCGGAGTGGATGGCGTACCAGGTCAAGGAGTACGAAAAGAAGCATGGCGAGATCGATGCGGTGTGGGTGCCCGGTATGAAGAGCCCTATACAAACGAAAGATCTCTCCAGCGATGGAGAGGGTGAAGGCTAGGGAGATTTTCTATATGCCTGCTCGTACGTCTGGTCCGTCTCATGACGTAATCGTAATCGGCGGAGGTGCTTCCGGCATGATGGCGGCAGGAACCGCCGCTGCGCGCGGCCGCCGCGTGCTCCTGATCGAGAAAAATAAGAAGCTCGGCGAGAAGCTCGTCATTTCTGGTGGCGGCCGCTGCAACATCACGAATGCCGAATACGACACCCGTGCACTCTTGGCGCACTACGGCAAGGCGGAGCAATTTCTCTACTCGGCCTTTTCGCAGTTTGGCGTTCGAGAGACATTCTCTTTTTTTGAGGCGCTCGACGTACCGATTGTCGTCCAGGCGCGCAAGCGAGCATTTCCCGAAACGGAGCGCGCGATCGATGTGGTGCGCGCCCTCGAACGCTACCTAAAGCGCGGAAAGGTAACGGTGATGAAAGGCGCGAAAGCGGTGAAGGTGAAAGGAAGTAACGGATCGATTCGCGGCGTGATGGTAGATGGCGAAACCTACACCGCGAAGAGCTACATCCTTGCGACCGGCGGTACCTCACATCCGGAGACCGGATCGACCGGAGACGGCTTTAAGTGGCTTGCTACCCTCGGGCACACGGTGGTAGCCCCCACTCCCACCATCGTGCCACTCTCGGTGCCTGACGCGTGGGCGCGTTCGCTTGCCGGCACTTCGCTCTCATTCATGAAGATCACCTTCTTCGCAGGCGGCAAAAAACAGTTCTCGAAGCGCGGCAAGTTGCTGTTTACGCACTTCGGGCTCTCGGGCCCCCTCATTCTCAACGCGGCTGGCGCCGTGGGCGACCTCCTCGAGAGCGGCACCGTGACCGCCTACATCGACCTCTTTCCCGATACCGAACACCATACGCTCGCGGCGAGGGTGCGCGGAGCATTTGATAGCAACAAAAACAAGATGGTGAAGAACGTGATTGCGGATCTCGTACCGCGCGGTATGAGTGATGCGATACTCACGCTTGTCGGAGGTCTCGATCCCGCGACGCCCATTCACAGCGTCAGCAAGGAGCAGCGCAAACAGCTCGTTGAGCTCATGAAAGCGCTCCCGCTCGCCGTTG
>CAZKXF010000048.1:0-4226 GCA_964556805.1 uncultured Candidatus Saccharibacteria bacterium | reverse complement strand
CAGATAGTGATCGCATCGGTGGATGGGGAGTACACCATGAAGTACCTGCGAAAAAAAGGCAGCGAGCTCTACCTGGAGCCGGCAAACCAAAAGTACAAGCCGATCTATCCAAAAGACAGCCTCACCATTGAGGCAGTGGTAACCGCGGTGGTGCGCAAGTACTAGAGAGTATGACCTGGGGAGCACCAGTATCATTTCCGCGAGCCATCCTCCACATCGATGGCGACTCCTTCTTTGCCTCCTGCGAGGTGGCGAAGGACCCGTCGCTTAAAGGCAAGCCCGTCATTACCGGGAAAGAGCGCGGGATTGTCTCTGCGGCAACGTACGAAGCGAAAGCCCGCGGGGTGAAACGGGGCATGAAGCTCAGCGACGCACGCAAGGTGTGCCCCGATGCGATCATCCTGCCCTCCGACTATGAGACGTACAGCATCTTCTCGCACCGCATGTACGAGATCGTGCGCCGCTACACGCCGTCGGTTGAGGAGTACAGCATCGACGAGTGCTTTGCCGATCTCGGCGGCATGCGCCGGGTGAATCGCATGTCGTACAAGGAGATGGCGGAGCGCATCAAGCACGAGCTTGAGACGGAGCTTGGCATGACGTTCTCGCTTGGCCTCTCGGCGACGAAGGTGCTTGCAAAGATCGGCTCGAAGTGGAACAAGCCTTCCGGCCTCACCCTCATTCCCCTTATCGACGTCACCGTTTTTCTCAGCAAAACGCCGATTGGGCATGTCTGGGGCATCGGGCCCAATACCGCTGCATACCTCCGCAAGTACGGCATCCATACCGCACTCGATTTTGCTCGGAAGGAAGAGGGGTGGGTGATGCGCCCGCTCTCAAAGCCACTGTATGAAATCTGGCATGAGCTCAACGGCCGCGCGGTGTACGACATAGATACTGTCGGCAAGCAGGGCTACCAGTCGATCAGCAAGACGAAGACGTTCACGCCGCCCTCAACCGATCCAGTTTTTGTCTTTTCGCAGCTCTCGAAAAACGTCGAGAATGCCTGCATCAAGGCGCGTAGATGGAATCTGGTCACAAGCGAGATCTTCTTCTTTCTCAAAACGCAGCAGTTCAAGTACCAGGGATGCGAAATCACCCTGCCGCACCCTACGAACGTGCCACAGGATATCTTGCGGCACGTAGAAGAGCAGTTTCCACGCGTCTTTCAGAAAGGTACCGAGTACCGTACCACCGGCATTACCCTCACGAAGCTCCGCGATGGCGAGAGCCAGCAGCTCGACCTCTTCGGGGCGGTAACGCACACCAGCGCACTCGCTCGGGTATTTTCAAGCGTCGACGAGATCTCGCATCGGTACGGCAAGCACGCGGTGTTTCTGGGCTCGAGCCTTACGGCGATGACGTACGGCGCGCATTTAGGCGATCGTGGAGACCTGCCGAGTCGCACCAAAACCTTATTTAAAGGAGAGACTGGCCGCAAGCGGTTACCGCTTCCTATGCTCGGGGAGGTGAGTTAACTTACACAGCTAGGGTATTTGAAGAAATACCGAGCCGTTTTTGAATTCGCTTATTGAGTAGAGGTGAAAAGTGACCTTTATACCTTTCTTGCAGTTCTACCAGTTGCCAGTCTCTACCGGTAATCTTGCTTCTGCATAGGAGAGATCTGCAATGGCAGTCCCATGTTGAAACATAGTTCTCGTTAGCTTCCCATAGTATATAGTCGGCGGTGAGTTCTTCCTCGGCTGTAATATCACGACGTGCCACTAGGGTATCTCTGCCTTCCATCCACAGGTTCGGATCGCAGGAATGGTTGA
The DNA here is from genome assembly GCA_964556805.1 of uncultured Candidatus Saccharibacteria bacterium. Classification (GTDB taxonomy): domain Bacteria; phylum Patescibacteriota; class Minisyncoccia; order Phycocordibacterales; family UBA918; genus JACQKD01. The sequence goes on along the minus strand of CAZKXF010000048.1, from coordinate 2,451 downwards.
GAAAGTATGCTTCGTCGTCACCTCGATCTTCCACGCTGAAGAGATTCTCATCCCACTGCATTACGAGCTTGCCTTCCTCCTTTGCTTTCTTTGCGCCTACTGCATCGGTGTACTGCTCATTCCACACCACTACCTTTTCACCGACACTGATGGGGGCGGTAGCAAACATCCCTTTACTGCCGATAGAGGACTCTCGGATCTCAACTCGTGGATCAATCCAGGATTGCATACCTATAATTTAGCAGCTAAGTTGCTCTACTCACCCCGATACTCCAGAATATCGCCCGGCTGGCAATCGAGTGCCTTGCAGATAGCCTCAAGCGTTGAGAGACGGATGGCTTTCGCCTTGCCATTCTTCAGAATAGAGAGGTTTGCCATGGTGATGCCCACTCTCTCGGCGAGCTCGGTGACGCTCATCTAGCGCTTTGCGAGCATGACGTCGATGTTGATGATGATTGCCATGGTCCTATGCTGTTACACCGTGCTCTGATTTTCCTTGCACGCGATTTTGTAAAAACCGCTCAGTCCATGAGGCCACAGCGGCGACGATGGCAAAAATGACAAGCATAATGAAGCCAGCCATCGTACCGCCCGCGATGTCATCCTTGCCGCGCATTACGGTAAAGAGATAGGCTTCCGCTCCCGCAATACAAGCGACGAGGACGAGCGCACAGTACTTTATAGTTCGTATAGCTTTCACGGCCGCCTGTGAGAGTACCTTACTGCGCCTAGCGTACCCTACCACCTTGAATGCCTGGTAGAGGGCCACAAAAAATGCACTCGATGCGGCATACACGTACGCCAGGAAGGGATCGTCGAAGTAAATTTCTGCAAGCGTAGTGGCGTTCGCATTTACGCCTTCGAGGTGCGGTTCCCAGAGCATAAACACAAGGACACTGAGGCCGACAAGTACAATGACTACCTGGAGAAATAGTGTTGAGGTTCTTTTCATGCAGTGGGACACCATTAGACGGTCAACTCGTTCTCAGATTTGATATCGATCGCGTTCCGCAAGAGCTTCTGGAGCACTGCTGCAAAGACAGCTACCACGATTGCGGCGAAGATGATCACGAGGCCAAGCGCCACGACGCCTGGCGCGTCGTCTTTCTCTGCCACGTAAAATATGTACGGCATGCCCGCGCTATAGAGTGCGCCGATGGCGATCGCGCAGTACTTTATATTCTTCAGTACCGTTACAGACGCCTCTGAGAAGGCGTTGTTGGCATCGATCAACCCCAAAAGCTTGAGGGTTTGGTAGAGCGCGAAGAAGAAGGGAATAGCCGGTACGTACATCCCAAGGAGAATGGGATCGTACCCGCCGAGGTCTATCGAGCCAATGATGCGAGGGAGCACAAAAATGCAGAGGGCAAGCACCCCGCCTCCCATGAGGATAACCACTCCCCGCAAGAACAATGTTGACCCTCGTTTCATACGTACTCTAGGACTTAGGTGGCTAATACCTCCTGTATAGCACAGTGCATATCGATTTGCAATATATATTTATCGATATTAGTATATACAGCAACCTGCGCTGTGGCAGTCGCGGGAACCCTTTAGAGAAACCATACCATATTCACTAACCGTACTTACCTATGCAAAACAATTACATTCTCCGTCCCCTCATTGGGACAGCGCTCATACTCTTGGTTCCGCTTATCGCGATGCAGTTCGAGTTTTCCGACATCGATCCCGGCGGGGGTGCTGGTGGGGTGAACTGGACCCTCTCTGACTTTGTCGTCATGGGTGCGCTCCTCTTTATCACGGGATGCATGCTCGAGCTGGCGTGGAGAAAGACAGGCAAGTACCGAGTGATTGCCATGGCAGGGATCGCCTTCGCGTTCCTCTGGCTCTGGGCAGAGCTTGCCGTCGGTGTCTTTACGAACTGGGGAAGCTAGCTCAATCAGCGTGTTGCCGTGGAGGGCAACAGCTTTCGGGTACTGTATACTGCATCCATATGAAATTTTTTGTCACCTACCAGATGCCGCATACGGGGCTCGATGCCTGGCTTACATTGCCCGAAGAAGAACGCAAAAGCCAGGAGCAGCAAATGCAGTCCGAGTGGAACGCATGGATGGCGGAACACAAGGCCGCTCTTATGGAAACCGCGGGTGTGGGGAAGCCGAAGCGTATCACCGCAGAGGGCATCGAGGACTCGCGCAACGACCTCATGATGTACTCGTTTGTTGACGCTGAATCGCTCGATGCGGCTGCGGAGATGTTCAAGGACCACCCGCACTTCGGCATCCCCGGCGGATGGATAGAGGTCATGGCGGTAAACAAGAACGTTGGCTAGCTGCGAAGCGGTCTAAGAGGCGGGGCCGGCGGTTACCAGTGCATGGTAACCGCCCTTGTCTTTTATTTTCCTCAAGAGGAGGAAGGAGAAGTGCTTTGCTATACTTTTTCCATATGACCAACCCAGTTACCGTAGAGGTGCATATCAACGCAACGGTG
>CAZKXF010000047.1:0-4300 GCA_964556805.1 uncultured Candidatus Saccharibacteria bacterium | reverse complement strand
AGCATACGATCAGTCCGCTCGGTAACCTCGTAGAGCCACAGATCCACGAATCGACCGGGGGTCGCCATACGGGGGTAGAACGGCTCGGGCACCACCGCTGTCTCAATCAGCAGGTTTGCCGGCTGGGCAAATGTCACCTGCGCTTCTGCGCAGGCATGCTGCACGAGGTAGTTGAGCGTAGCGATGATGCTCTGCTCCTCCGGGCTCTCAACGAATCCGGTAGGGCGGGAAGCGTATGCCCACAGACCAATGTTATAAGGAAACATCGCTATTCTCTCCCTTCGGCTTCAACGCTAGCGCTACCTTACCGTACCGCGAAGCGTGTGTAAACAGCGCCTCTCCGAGCGGTGTGAATCCGCCGGGCGGATGTGCTACCATTTCTCATACTCTATGGCCGCAGCCAAAGCACCCCAGTCAGTGCCAAACATTCCCGAGGATTTCCTGAAACCCTATGACCCAGAGGGCTATGAAGATGCGCTCTACGAGGCCTGGGAGCAGAGCGGGTACTTCAACCCCGACGTGTGCGTGGAGAAAGGGGTGACGGCCCCTGAGGCCGAAGCGTTTTCGATCGTACTACCGCCCCCGAATGTCACCGGCACGCTCCACATTGGTCATGCCTACGAAGACTCTCTGCAGGATGCCCTGGTACGCTTTGCGCGCATGCGCGGCAAAAAAACCCTATGGGTGCCGGGTACCGACTCTGCGGCAATAGCAACCCAATCGCGCGTTGAAAAAAACATCCAAAAAGACGAGGGAAAAACGAGGCACGATCTCGGCAGAGACGAGCTCGTACGGCGCGTCCACGAATTTGCTCAGGCGAGCGAAAGCACCATCCTCAACCAGGTACGCAAAATGGGCGCTTCGCTCGACTGGTCGCGCTACGCTTACACGCTCGATGAACCCCGGTACCAGGCCGTCATGACGGCCTTCGTGCGCATGTACGAGGCTGGCCTTATCTACCGCGGCATGCGAATCGTCAACTGGGACCCGAAAGGACAGACGACCATTTCAGACGACGAAATTGTGTATGAAGAGGAAAACGGTACGTTCTACTACTTCCAGTACGGTCCCTTCGTCATCGGAACTGCTCGCCCCGAGACAAAATTTGGCGATAAGTATGTGGTCGTGCATCCCGATGACGAACGCTATAAAGAGTGGGGGCACGGCCAGCAGATTGAGCTTGAGTGGATCAACGGCCCGATTACTGCGACCGTCATCAAAGACACAGCGAGCGACCCCGAAGTGGGCACCGGTGCCATGACCATTACCCCGTGGCACTCGCGAGTAGACTTTGAGATTGCTGAGCGACACAGCCTGGAAAAAGAGCAGATCATCGACTCCTACGGAAAACTTTTGCCGATTGCCGGAGAGTTTGCAGGCATGAAGATTACGGATGCTCGGCAGAAAATCGTAGAAAAGCTCAAAGAGAAGGGGCTGCTCGTGAAGGTGGAGGAAAACTACGTCCACAACATCTCCACCTCCGAGCGAACTGGGGCGGTGATCGAGCCACAAATCATGGAGCAGTGGTTCGTTGCCGTCGACCAGCCATTTGCTGTCGGGCACTCTGAGATCGCGGGTATTGAGAACGGCGGCGCTGTAACGCTCAAGCAGCTAATGCGCGCGGCCGTGGAGAGCGGAGCAATAGATATGCCGCAGGAAGGCTTCCGCAAAACCTACTTCCACTGGATCGACAACCTCCATGACTGGTGTATCTCGCGGCAGATCTGGTTCGGCCATCGAATTCCTGTGTGGTACCGCGGCAAGGAAATCTACTGTGGCGTGAATCCGCCATCCGGTGACGGCTGGACGCAAGACCCCGATGTGCTCGATACGTGGTTTTCTTCCGCCCTCTGGACGTTCTCTACACTTGGATGGCCCGAACATACGGACGACCTCACGGTATTTCATCCGACAGCGGTTATCTCTCCTGCATACGAAATTCTGCCGCTATGGGTTTCGCGAATGATTCTTATGAGTGGATTCCACCTCGGCCAGGTCCCCTTTAGAAAAGTGATGATACACGGACTTGTCCGCGACAAACAGGGCAGAAAATTTAGCAAGTCTTTGGGCAACGGCATTGATCCTCTCGACATGATCAAAAAGTACGGTGCGGACGCCCTGCGCATGGGGCTTTTAGTAGGAACAGCTATCGGCAACGATATTAGGTTTGATGAAGACAAGGTGCGTGGCTACAAGCACTTCGCAAACAAGCTCTGGAACATCACACGCTTCGTGCTCACGAGCACGGCCGACGCCACCTTCAGCAAACCCGCTGTGCTTCCTGCACGCGACAGGGAAATTCTTGCCACGCTCGATGCGGTTGCGGCCGAAATTACGAAAGATATCGAAGAGTACCGCCTCTACATGGCGGCAGAGAAAGCCTACCACTACGTCTGGCACGAGCTTGCCGACAAGGTCATCGAGGAATCGAAGGAGATTCTCGCGAGCAGCGACGCCGAAGCTCGCGCAGCGCGCCAAGGCACCCTCTACACCTGCCTGCTTGTCTCGCTGAAGATCCTCCACCCATTCATGCCGTTTGTCACCGAAGCAATCTGGCAGCGGCTGCCGGAGAAAAATCCCGGCAAGGACGCCGAGATGCTCATGGTGGCACAGTGGCCGGTCTAACTCAGAGCGCCTGCGCAGCGCTCTGGTACAATAGAGCAACATGGAATTAAGCTTCGTGCTCCTGGCACTCCTCGGCGGCGTCCTCCCCGCCCTCTTCTGGCTCTGGTTTTGGCTGCGAGAAGATAGGGCGAGGCCGGAACCCAAATCGCTCATCGTCACCTCCTTCATCGCCGGCATGCTCGTCGTGCCGTTGGTGCTGCCCCTACAGCAATTTGCCGTCCAGCGCTTCAGTGGGAACGATCTCATTTTGGTATGGGTGATCGTTGAAGAGGTGCTCAAGTACAGCGCTGCGCTCATCGTGGTGCTCTGGAACCGCCACGTCGACGAGCCCATCGATGCTATCATCTACATGATTACGATAGCGCTCGGGTTCTCCGCGCTCGAGAATGCTCTCTTCATTTTCACGCCGCTCGCCGACGGCGAGGCGCTGCGTTCCCTTCTTACCGGCCACTTTCGCTTCCTAGGCGCTACCCTCCTGCACGTCCTCGCTTCTGGTACGGTAGGCGCAGCAATGGCACTGGCGTTTTACCGAGGAAAAATAGCCCGCGTCATCTACGCAACAGTGGGGTTGTTCATAGCCATTGCATTGCACGCACTCTTCAACTTTTCTATAATGAACGCATCAGGAGAAACGATGCTGAGCACCTTCCTGTTTGTCTGGACCGGTATTATCGCGCTCTTCCTCGTGTTTGAAAAAGTTAAACGGCTCGCGAAACGAACCTAATCATGATGAAAAAACCTTCATTCCTCGAACGAATCACCGGCTCGGTCTCGCTCCGCGACTATGACGATGATATCGACGATGACTTGGACAGTGAAGACGCCCGCGTCGAGGGTGGCGACGAACCGGGCTGGCAGAATGGTGCCACTGAGCCAGAGGCGGTGGGTGAACTCCCTATCGATATGTACCAAACGGGCGACAATATTGTTATCCGCGCCCTCATTGCCGGCGTGAGCCCAGATGACCTCGACATTGCCATTACGCGCGACATGGTGACCCTCAAGGGCTCGCGCGAGGAAGACCGCGAAGCCCCAGACGAAGACTACTTCCACCGCGAGCTCTACTGGGGCAGCTTCTCACGCACCATTCTCCTTCCCGAGGAGATCCTTATTGATGAAGCAGAGGCGCGTGAGAAGCATGGCCTGCTTGAGATCATTCTTCCGAAAGTGGACAAGGAGCGCAGCACGCGACTCAAGGTGAAGACACGGTAGCAGAGAAAGAAAACCCCGCGGCCTTCGGCCGCGGGGTTTTCAAAATAACCGCCAGACACTTCTCTTACTCTCCGGGCGGCGGTGGAAATTTTCTGATAGGACGACTTATGCGCGTGTGGTCTACCACCCCTTTATTGATCATTCCTACAGCTCTTGAAAGTTCCATATACTCGCTATGCAACGCTGCGTAATGCTCATCAATGAGCGTCACATCTGCAGCAAGTGCTGCTAATTTTTCGGTGATAGGAATCAAATCTTGCCGAGCAGGCTCTCGGTATGGGTGAAAAGGCGCCTCATCCGCTGTTAAATGTTCTATCGCATACAGCTCACGGAGATCATGCTTCGCTTTGAACGCTTCGACGAGTGCTCGAAACTCCCTTACGGACTCCGTAAATTCAATGCCCTCCAACCTATCCTGCCGAGGCGCTTCAAACTTTTCTGGCATAGGTACAGTATACCAACT
>CAZKXF010000046.1:0-4374 GCA_964556805.1 uncultured Candidatus Saccharibacteria bacterium | reverse complement strand
CCCGCCCTTAATAAACGGTGCAATGAGGTCAACGGCTTTGATGCCGGTTTCAAATACTTCAGCTTTGGTGGACTGCTCGGTGAAGGCTGGCGCCTCCTGGTGGATGGGGCGCAGCGGCGCATCGGTAATTTCCCCCCCGGCATCGAGCGTATCGCCGAGGACGTTGAAGAGGCGACCGAGCGATTTTTCTCCCACCGGTACAGAGATCGCCGCGCCGCTGTCCACCACCTCCATGTCGCGCGTGAGGCCATCGGTGTTCTGCATCGCGATCGCGCGCACCCGGTCGAGACCCACGTGCTGAGCAACTTCCAGGGTTACCGTGGTGCCATCCGGGCGCGCAACGGTGAGCGCGTTCTGCAGTGCGGGCACACCGTCTGGGAAGTGGGCGTCGATGATCGGTCCGATTACCTGTGTGATGGTTCCTTTCATAGTAGTGATAGTACTGACAATGTCGTTGGGTTACCGCTGCGCCATCGCTTCGATGCCGCCGGTGATCTCCGAGACCTCGCGGGTAATGGCAGCCTGGCGCGCCTTGTTAAATTTGATCGTCAACGATTTCGTGACTTCCTTTGCCTTATCGGTTGCATTCTTCATAGCAACCATGCGCGCCGAGTGCTCGCTCGCTTTTGATTCAAGGAGCGCGTGGTAGACCATAATCTCCAGGAGCTGTGGCACGAGGACTGCCAGCACCTCCTCCATACTAGGCTCGACCGTATACTCCACTGGTGTAATGCCACCCGGTTCGTTCGCGTACTTGCCTCGTACGGGCACAATGCCGCTCACCATGTCGGAGAGAGCTTCCACGTCAAGCGGCAGCAGCTGTCGCACAACTGGCTTCTGCTCGAAGGTGGATACGAAGTTTTGGTATACCACCCGCACGCGATCGTACTGCCCCGATGAAAACTCTCCGGTCGCCATCGCAACAACCTCCTGCATATCGGCGAGCACAACTTCATCGCTCACGTTAGTGTAGCTCTTGAGTATCTGGTAGCCGCGGTAGGCAAGGTACTCAGTCGCTTTACGGCCAAACGAAATAAATGCAAGACCCTCACGCGAGACGGTGCGCAGTTCTCCCTCGAGAAGCTTCAGCACGGCACTATTGACGCTCCCCGCGAGCCCCTTATCACTCGTGACCACAATGTAGAGGGTACGGTCGCTGCCGCGGCCTGCCGCGTACGGATGGCGCATACCCTCGCGCGAGGCGCTCACCTGCGCCAAAATGCGCATCGCAGCGCGCGCGTACGCGCGCCCGCCAAGCGCCCGCTCCTGGCTCTTACGCATCTTCACCGCCGAAACCGCCTCCATGGCCTTAGTCACCTTGCCGGTTCGCTGCGTGGCCCGTATTTTGTTTTTAATTTGCTTCAGTGCCATGCATCATGACTACCAGTTAGCCGCGCTCATAGAATTCGCGGTGTGCTTCCTTGAAGTCTGCCACTGCCGCTTTGAGCAATCCGTCAGTTTCTTCTGAAATATCACGATCATTTTCAATCGCGGCAAGAAGTGACGCCCGATCTCGTTCGAGAAATGCGAGAAACGCTGCCTCAATCCTCTTGACCTGCTGGACCGCAGCATCGTCAAGCAGGCCATTATTCGCACCGAAGATCGACGCCACCTGCTTGTAGAACGGCATCGTCTCATGCTGCTTCTGCTTCAGGAGTTCGGTGTACTTTCGTCCCGATTCGATGCGTTTCTTGGTATCCTCGTCGAGATCTGAGGCAAACTGCATGAAGGCCTCGAGCTCACGAAACTGCGCAAGCTCAAGGCGAATCTTGCCTGCCACCTTCTTCATAGCCTTTGTCTGTGCGCTCGATCCTACGCGAGAGACCGAGATGCCGACGTTGAGGGCCGGACGTATACCCTTGTTGAAGAGGTCGGTCTCGAGGAAGATCTGACCGTCGGTGATCGAAATAACGTTCGTCGGAATGTACGCCGAGACATCGCCCTCCTGCGTCTCAATGATAGGGAGTGCAGTCAGAGAACCGCCTCCCAGCTTTTCATTGAGCTTCGCGGCCCGTTCAAGCAAACGTGAGTGCAGGTAGAAAATATCGCCCGGGTAGGCTTCACGTCCTGGCGGGCGGCGCAGGAGGAGCGACATCTGGCGGTAGGCTACCGCATGCTTCGAGAGGTCATCATAGACAATGAGCGCGTCCTTCCCTTTCTGCATGAAGTACTCGCCAATCGCCGCGCCCGCAAACGGCGCCAAAAACTGGAGTGCTGCCGGGTCAGCGGCCGAAGTAGATACGACAACCGTGTAGGAGAGCGCTCCGGCTTCCTCTAGCTCTGCAACGATGCGCGCCGTTTTCGATTCTTTCTGACCAACCGCAACGTATATGCAGATAGGTCGCGAGGCTTCAGGCTCATAGCGCTGGTTCAAGATCGTGTCGATCGCAATCACCGTCTTACCGGTCCCGCGATCCCCAATGATAAGCTCGCGCTGGCCGCGGCCGATCGGAATCATCGCGTCGATCGCCTTGATGCCCGTATGGATCGGGTAGTTCACGGCTGCGCGATCCATCACGCCGTACGCCTCGCGCTCGATCGGCATCTCCTTGTCTTTCGCGATTGCTCCCTTACCATCTTGCGGCTCTCCCAAAGGATTCACTACCCGACCAACGATACTCCCCGACACGGGAATGGAGAGCAGCGTGCCGGTGCGCTTCACCCGCATGCCCTCTTTCACGCGCGCAGTGTCGCCGAGTACCACTACCTTTACGGTATCTTCCTCTAGGTTCAGCACGAGGCCATAGAGCGCATCGTCGTGCGCAATGGCAGCCTCCACCGACGTACCCTCACTGTCGTCAAAGCGTACCATCTCCGACATCATCGCGTCAGCGAGACCTTCGATCTCCGCGATACCGTCGCCTACCGTCGTCACGCGACCGACGCTCTCCGGTGCGGTTTTCTGATCGAATGATTCGATCTCCTTCTTGATGCGTTCGATAATGGTGTTACTCATGGCGAAATATTACAGGTACTAGTAGGAGGCAGTGAGTGTGCGGTAGAGATCTACGAGCGCCCGCTTGTAGCTCCTATCGAGGAGTCGGTTGCCACTGCTGAGGGTAAATCCACCCACGAGCGTTTCATCGGTACGCACGGCCGCAACCTCTGCCGAAACGCCGAGCTCAGTGGCGGCCTTCGCGATATCTTTCGCAAGACGTTCGCGATCGCCGGTGCGTGCAAGAGTAAGCAGCGTCTCCTCGCGCTCGCTCGCTCGATCCGCTTCAAGGAGGCGAAGTATGCCCGGTACCAGGCGCAGGTGGCCGCGAGAGCGCAGTGTCTCGATAAGACCGCGCACCAGCGTATCCTCCGGCATGCCTGCCGCCAGGAGCTCTCGTACTGCTATTGCGTAGTCTCGGGCTCGCATAGGATGCACTGACACATTACAACGACCGCTCGCGGAGCACCTTTTCTGCGGCTAGTACCGCAAGCTTAGCGACCTCGTCTTCGGTTTCCTTGCGCACTCGCTCTTCGAGGGCCGCCGCCTTTGCGGCCGCATCCGCGAGCGCTCGCTCGCTCTTCTCCTGTGCCTCAGCGAGGAGGGCGGCGCTCTTTTCTGCGGCATGGGCTGTAGCGCGCGCAACAATTTCTTCTCCCTCACTGTGCGCAGCGCGTACGATCGACACCTTTTCGCTGTCTGCTTCTGCGAGCTTCTGCGCTGCTGCTTCTGCATCGGCAACGCCTTGCGCTATCTTGCGCTGACGCGCGTCGAGCATGGCGAGCACCGGCTTGTAGAGGAAATACCACAAGAGCGCCATGAGGAGCGCGAAGTTGAAGATCTGGATAACGATGAGTTTCCAGTCTATGCCAAATGCTCCGATGATCTCCTGCATGGCGCGCGAAAGGGTACGTTACGCGAACTTAATAATGAAGCCGACCACGAGTGCAAAGATGGCGAGGGCCTCGGTAAAGGCAATGCCAATGAACATGGTTGTCTGGATCTTGCCGCTCGCTTCGGGATTGCGGCCGATAGCCTCGAGTGCCTTCGATACCAAAATGCCGATGCCCAATCCGGGGCCGAACACGCCGACGCCTACCGCAATCGCCATGGCCAGGTTATTTGCTGCTTCGATATCCATATCTATGAATGATTACCCACTTACTGAATAAATGACAGCCCTCCTGCCTTCCGAGAGCTCTCATTTCCCCACTAGTGCGGCGCCTCGACGGCAAGCTTGATGAAAAACAAGGTCAAGATGGCAAAAATGAACGCCTGGATGAATCCCACGAAGAGCTCAAAGGCCAAGAGCGGTACCGGCACCACGAACGGCACGAAGAATAGTGCGATGACGATGAGCGTCTTTCCGGCAAAGATGTTCCCGAAGAGACGGAATGAGAATGAGACCAGCCGCGCAAGCTCGCTGAAGAGCTCGATGA
>CAZKXF010000045.1:0-4465 GCA_964556805.1 uncultured Candidatus Saccharibacteria bacterium | reverse complement strand
CGTGAATGATGCCGGTACCGACCCGAAGATCTGCCAGATCTCCGGGTCGCAGCTCCTGGTTAAAAAATGCGTAATGAATAGCGTTGAGCTGGGATTCCGGTAGCTCCGCGATCATATTTCCCAGAGTGCCGCCTTCCCGATAGTGAGCTTGCAACTTCTCATAGCGAGAAGTCTCTTCGGGAGATTGTTTTTTGAAGCTTTCAGTACCCATAGAATTCGTTAAGATGGTAATGCTACAGAAACTGTAACACACCTGGTGAGTAAGAGGGGTGGAGGGGAGAATCAGAATGGGCCAGCGCTCTGCGCCGGCCCGTAGTCTAGGATCGAGGTGCATGCGGATGAACCGCGCGGTTCACCTCTGCATTCATCGCTTGGAGCGGCACTTCGGGATCTGGCGCCTGGAGGATGGGTCGGCCCACCACCAGGTATGTCGCACCGGCGTATATGGCGTCTGCCGGCGAGACAATCCGCTGTTGATCATCGTGCGGACCAAGCGGTACGGCCCCTGTCCGGATGCCGGGCATTATGCTCGTAGCGCCGTTCATCCACACTTGGTCCCGGATGTGTCCCTCCCAGCCCGAGTACACGAGACCGTGCACTCCCGCTTTTCGTGCATGCTGGCCCAGATGCTGCACCATGTCATCTGGCGTCTGCCGGTGAATCTTCACACACTCTTGCAGCGACATGGTCGTCGGGATTGTAACGGCGATGATCTGGGCGTTTTGAGCCGTTTCGACAGCCACTCTGATACTTGCTTCCTGGTTGATGGCCCAGATCGTGATGAAATCAGCAAAGGAGAAACGCTTGATGGCCTGCCGCATTTCCCCCGGGTTCAACTTGAACTTCAGGTCTACCATGATAAGGGGACGCACTTCTTTGTCCCTGTGACGATCGTACAGAAACTTCACCGCGGAGGGATTTTGGTAGAGACCCATGCCCAGTTTGAATCCCGCCACCTTTCCTTCGAATCGCTCAAAGAGCGGGGCGAGATCGAAGTAGTCAAGCTCGTCGAGCGCGAGGATGATGCGGCTCATGGCCGTCCCTTTCCTTGTGCGAGGTTCGTCTGGTAGGAGAGAGTAGCAGCTTTGCGGGGAATGTAAATATAGAGGTGGTGCTGGAGGTGGGACTTGAACATACACCGTACCGGTGCAGTACACCTTTAGGATATTTTTCGCGGGGCTCAAAATGCCTCTAGAGGTCTTGCAAAGCTCCAAGCATTCGCTTCTCACCTTGCGGCATGCGATTTTGAGCAGAAACCTGTTTTCTCAACAGATGGTGGGCGTGGAGGGAGTCGAACCCTCAACCCTTGCGAGATGCGATTTTGAGTCGCACGCGTATACCAGTTCCGCCACACGCCCTCCATCTGTTTCTAAAACCGCTTGTCCATTCTCCCAGAATGGACAAGTACCATTCCACTACGGGAGCGAAAGGTCACTAGGAGTGTAGCAGTAATCCACGGGGCGCTCAAATACGTGTGCTACAATGTGCGCCATGGCGTACCAGAACGACTCCATTTTTTGGGTTGAGGTGCATAAGATCGTCCCAAATCCCTACCAGCCGCGGCGTGAATTCGACGAGCAGAAGCTCAAAGAGCTCGCCGATTCGGTGCGCATGTACGGCGTACTCCAGCCGCTCGTAGTCACACGCAAGGAAATCGAGCGCGCAGACGGCGGCCTCTCGACCGAGTACGAGCTCATTGCGGGCGAGCGCCGGTTGCGTGCTTCGAAGCTTGCGGGTCTCGCGCAGGTGCCGGTAATTATTCGTACCGGGGAGGAGACTGACCTCATGAAGCTCGAGCTTGCGATCATCGAGAACCTCCAGCGTGAAGACCTCAACCCGCTTGATCGCGCACGGGCCTTCAAGCAGCTCGCCGAGCAGTTCAACCTCTCTCACTCGCAGGTAGCGAAAAAGGTCGGACGGTCGCGGGAGTACGTTTCAAACACTATCCGGCTCCTCATGCTGCCAGAGCCAATTCTCGAATCGTTGAATAAAGGGGAAATCACCGAGGGGCATGCTCGCACGCTCCTCATGCTGCACGACCACCCTGAAGAGCAGAGTACGCTCCACCGAGAGACGGTTGTAAAGAAGCTCTCCGTACGCGAAGTGGAGCGTATTTCTCGCAAGATTGCGGTCGACCGCGTGCGCAAGAAAGAGTACGCTTTCGATCCCGAACTTCTCGAGATCGAGAAGCAGTTTACTGAATCGCTCGGTACCCGCGTACAGATTGAGCGGAAAGATTTCGGCGGGAAGCTCGTAATCGACTACTTCTCGCCTGAGGATCTGCGCAAAATCCTGGCGCTCATCCACCCTGAGGCGCCCTCGGTCATTCCAGAGCACGTGGGCAGTGACGCTGCGGCAACAGATGCAGCTCCTGAGGACGACCGTTCAAAAGAAGAGAGGGCGGATGAAGATGCGGAGCTCTACGCTATCAAAAACTTTACCCTCTAACCGTTAAACGGGTTTTCCTGCGTCGAGCGATGCACGGATATGCCGCTGTGCGAGCGATGTTTTTGCAAAGTTGAGCCACTTGCGGGATGGCTTGGCGGACTTGCTGGTTGTAATTTCGACGATGTCGCCGTTGCGAAGTACCGTATCGAGCGGGACAAACTTGTTGTTTACCTTTGCGCTCGCCGTCTGGTTGCCGAGGTCCGTGTGGATGGCGTAGGCGAAGTCGACGGTGCTCGCGCCAATAGGAAGATCGACAACGTCTCCTTCTGGAGTAAATACGAAGATGCGATGGCTGAAGAAATCCTGCCGGAGGTCGCTCACAAACTCATCGGTGTCCGTTGCGCTCTGGTGAGCGTCGGCAATCTCTTGAATCCAGTTCGGGACGCTCTCCTTGCCGCGCTGAGCGCTCGGTGATGGCGTCTGTTCTTCTCGTTCGCGCGAACGCCACGAAAAGGGGCGAAAGAGCATCGGAATGAGGCTTGTCACCCAGGTGCGATACTGCGCAATCGACGAGCGATCGCCTGTCTGCGAGTGCTTGTACATGAGATGGGAGGCGATGCCGAATTCCGCTTCCCGGTGCATCTCTTCGGTACGCAGCTGGAGCTCGAGGATAGTGCCGCCGTTTGCAATGACGGTGGTGTGGAGTGACTGGTAGCCGTTTGGTTTCGGAAACGCGATGAAGTCCTTCACGCGCTGGGGCAGCGGACGCCACAGCTCGTGAATAATCCCGAGGGTGTGGTAGCAATCCTCAACGGATGGCAGGATGACGCGAATGGCCTGCAGGTCGTAGACGGAGTCGATGTCCCAGTCGCGTCGTTCAAGCTTCCGGTAGAGACTGTACATGCCCTTCACGCGACCGGAGGTCTTGAAGTTCTTGATGTGGGTCTCAGCAAGCTTTTTCTGAAGCGTCTTGCGCGCCTTCTCAAGCTCGGTAGGAGCGCGCTTGAGGTAAGCGCCCGCAACCTTTTGCACCCGCTTGTACTCTTCAGGGTAGACGTAGGGGAAGGCAAGGTCTTCAAGCTCCTTGCGGATACGGCCCATGCCGAGGCGGTGGGCAATCGGCACGTAGATCTCGAGTGTCTCGCGCGCGATGCGAAGCTGCTTTTCTTTCGGAATGTGCTGGAGCGTCTGCATGTTATGCAGACGGTCGGCAAGCTTCACAATGAGTACGCGGATGTCTTGGGAAGTGGCGACGAAGAGCTTCCGGAGACTCTCGTTGTGCCGGTCGGTGCCTCGGTACCGCACTTCGCCGAGTTTCGTGACGCCCTGGACGAGGAAGAGAATCTCCTCACCGAACTGCTCTTTGATTTCTGCGGCGGTGACGTTCGTATCCTCAATCGTGTCGTGGAGCAGCCCTGCCGCCACCGTCTTCGGACCCATGCCCATATCGGCGAGGAAGTAGGCGGTGGCAGCGAGGTGCGAGAGGTAGGGCTCGCCCGAATGGCGCTGGTGCCCTTCGTGCGCCGCCGCGGCGCACTTGTAAGCCCGTGTGACGATATCGCGGTCTTTCGGATCGCTCGACCGCAACTTACTCAAAATACCTGCAAGGTCGGCCATCCTCCTATTCTAGACCGATGCCATTGACAAGACAAGCGCGAAGGTATGTAATCATGCCAGAGCCCGCTTTGCTGGGCGGCTAGGGGGCCGGGGTGGCTAACTATCCAATTTTTCCTTCATTTCGACGCTGCAGGGAGGGGACAATGTTTTTCGATGGAACAGGCGGCGAGTGGTGCAGCTACTGCGGCGCCACGCTGAATCCTCAGAGTAAGCACCTCTGTGAGGGGCTCATCGCGAACCGGGCGCAGCGGACAGAACCGCCGAACACTCTCCCCCAGGGAGAGCAGTACCTGAACGCGGACAGCGTGCTGCCACGCAGGACGTGAAGAGGGGGCCGGAGCGCTTGCGCTCCGGTCCCGATTTGATTTTGCATTTGCTACTGCTTAATAATCGCGAGCGCGGCCTCGAGGGTAAACATATCCAGATCTATTGATCCGGGGAGCGAGATTCGCGTTAAGCC
>CAZKXF010000044.1:0-4594 GCA_964556805.1 uncultured Candidatus Saccharibacteria bacterium | reverse complement strand
GGCCGCAGTGAGCGTAGCGAACAAGGGGGCGGAGGGATTCGAAAGGCGGAACATGTCGCGAAGCGACGGTGAGCCGGGGTCGAGAAAAATTTCAGCAGGAAATTTACTCGTGACCGAATCCCTCCTACGAGATCCTAAAATATCTGGCAACGGGTACGGTCCTGTAAGTTTCGAATCTCTCTTACAGGTCTTTCCCAGCGGGGTTTAATCACGTAGAATCATGCAGCTGTACAACCACGTATAACAGGAGAGGAGGGCATATGAACAAGCATCCAAGTCATGTTACGCGGGGCTCAGATGCATCGACGTACGACGAAGTCTGCGTCAACTGTGACGCTCGCGACGAGGTGCCGGGCGGCTGGGGAAGGCTGGCCGAGCCCTGCATCAAGCCGCCGGGACAAGGTGGCATGACCTACGAGCAGTGGCTCGATCACGAGGCGGAACGCATCGCCCGCCTGCGCGCACAGCAGCCGGAGGAAGTACAGGAGGCGTAGAGACACAGCGCCTCTCCGAAAAAGGCGACCGCGGTGCATGCACCGCGGTCCTTTCTTTATGTAAAAAACAAACGGCCGGCACCTTGGGGAAGGTGGCCGGCCGTGAGGCGCAGGGGTTGGTCGGTACTGGTCAGACGAGCGATGCCAGAATCTGGCGAAGCCCGGTCTGGACCCAGGGATCTGAGGTGAAAAAGAAGAAAAAAGGAACCGAGGCTGCGGCGAGTGCCGTTCCGATCTCGACGAATCGATTCGGGATCGAGATACGCCGCCATTTCCACACCATCCAGACGACGAGTCCGACAGTGATGAGAGTGCATATCACGCAGATGAGGAAAACCAATTGAAGGAGCGCAGGACTCGCCATGGGGAACTCCGCTCTATCGTCACGCTGCCTACTATTATAGCATATTTATATATAAAAGTCAATTGCTGCGCGGGAGGGCTTGGCAAAAGGGTTTTTCACCACCTGCCGCCGAAGGCGGCAGGGAAGCGTTCTATACTCTAAGGACATGGAGCATCGAAGCGAAGCGGAGCTCGAAGAAATAGTGCGGCAGATAACGTACCGCCCGCAGGGGCGCATGGAGCGCTTCCGCGCGCTGCCGCTTGCCGAGCGTAGCGCAGCGTTTGGCCTGCTCTCGCCCGCCATGCGGCAGGAAATACTCGGCGAGCTCTCGCTCGAGGAATCGGTGGAGCTTCTCGACCACCTCGACCTGCGCCGCGCGCACCACATACTCGACAAGATGCGCGACGCACGCCGACGCCGACGGATTGTCTCGCGCCTTAAAAACGATCTCTACGCAAAGCTCGAGCACTTCCTGCAGTTCCACCCATCAGCATCCATGGGCTTAGTGCACCTAAACTACGTGCTGCTTGCCGATACGGTGACGGTGGGAGAGACAGCGGAGGTTATCGAGGACTACGTACGCACCACCGGTAAGATTCCCGCCGTGCTCGTGCATGAGAACGGCACGCTCACGGGCGAGGTGTCGCTCGGCACGCTCGTGCGCGAACCGAACCGCAGCGCGCTCCGGAAGTACGTAGCGCCGATTAAGACCATGCCCTACACCGCTTCACGCGAGGAGGTGCTCACGCTCTGCACCGAAAAGCCGCACCGGAAGGTGGCGGTGCTCGATACCGATGGCAGCGTGCTCGGCATCGTGTACTCGGACGATGTGATTGAGCTTGTGGGAGACGCGCCGGCCTCGACGCTCTACAGCTTTGCGGGCGTCGAAGAGAGCGAGAAGCCGTTTGACGGCATGTGGAGCAAGGTGCGCCACCGCCACCGATGGCTCATCTTGAACCTCGCCACGGCGTTCCTCGCCGCCGGCGTGATCGCCTTCTTCGAAGACACGCTCGCGCAGGTGGTGCTGCTTGCCATGTACATGCCGGTGATCGCCGGCATGGGCGGCAACGCATCTACGCAGACACTGGCTGTGATGGTACGCGGCATCGCTGTCGGGGAAATCTCGCTCTCCAACAGCAGGTCGGCAATCGTGCGGGAGGCCGGCGCCGGGCTCATAAACGGTCTCATCACTGGCGTGCTTGTGGCACTTGTCGCAACCTTCTTCAACCAGAGTCCGCTCTTGGGGCTTGTGGTGGGGCTCTCGGTAGTCGCAAGCCTCGTGGTTGCCGGCATTGCCGGCACGGTGATACCGCTCGTCTTGAAGTACTTCGGCAAGGATCCGGCAACCTCGGCCACCATCTTTATCACCACCGTCACCGATGTCCTCGGCTTTTTCGTACTCTTGGGGCTCGCCACGCTCATCCTGCTCTAGCAGAAGGTGCTGCGTGCTATCATGGCTACTATGCAAAAGATACTCGTGCTCGGCGTCATCATTCTGATTCCTCTTCTCTACTTTTTCTACGTCTACCAGAACGACCTTCCGCTCATTCCTCAGATTCCGTCGCCTACTGAGCCTGTGGTGCACGTGGGCAACGTACCCATCCGCGTGGAGGTTGCCGATACGCCCGCCAAGCGCGCCCAGGGCCTCTCTGGCCGCGATTCGCTCGGAGAAACCAACGGCATGCTCTTCATCTTCGAGAAGAGCGACTACCATGGCGTCTGGATGAAGGACATGCGCTTTCCGATTGATGTGATATGGGTGGGGGAAGACCGCCGGGTTGTCGACATTACCCGCGTGCTGCGCCCGGATACCTACCCGCGCGAATTTGAACCCAGCGCGCCGGCGCGCTTTGCGATCGAGGTGAACGCACACTACGCAGCCTCATTTGGTATCTCGGTAGGGGACGAGGTACGCCTGCCCGAGAGGCTCGTCCCCGCTGATTTGCGCTAATCGGAAAACACGTGGTATAATAAAGAGGTACCGGATGGTCGCTCGGCCGCTTTGCGGCCGGGAGGAAAGTCCTAACACGCGCGCGCCCACTTGTGGGCGCGCAGCAGGGTAGCGGGTAACGCCCGCCTGAGGTAGTTCACGGGATGCGAGCAGAGACGCCCAAGCTGAGAAGCAAGGGCATCCTGCGGGGCGCTTTGCGCCCCGCAGGATGAGCCGCTCTGGCAACAGAGCGGGTGAAACGGCTAAATTCCTACCTGCGTGCAAGGCCGTGCCGCTTGCAGCAGCATATGCCTGCAAACGGAGTGCCGCACGAGGAGGCAGGCAACTGCCTTCCCAGACAAATGACCGTCGCTTCGCTCCGGCGAAGTACAGAATTCGGCTTACAGGTACACATTCAACAGCCCTTCGGGGCTGTTGTTTGTTGTGCGTGGTATGCTGGGAAGGATCAGAGGAGGTACCCATTAATTCGTAAGCAGATCGTTTTTTGTATGTCACCCCACGCACCAGAGGGCAAGCATGATCGCATGGCGGTCGCCATCCACTCCGTCGCGCAGCATGTACTCGTCGTTGTCTTCGGCCTGCTGCCGATCTTCTTTGTCCCTCTCGCTGTTGCGCCCTTTGGCTACTCAAAAACGCTCTTTGTTGTCGTGGGTACGGTGCTTGCGCTCGTGCTCTACGGGTTTTCCCTTTTGCGAAGCGGCGTCGTGCGTTTCCAACTCTCCTTAGCGCCGGCGCTCTTGTGGGTGGTGGCCTTTGTGGCATTCATTTCGGCGTTACTCTCGGGTGATTTCCGCGACGCGCTCATCGGCGAGTCGTTCGATGTCCACTCCACGGTGTTCATTGCCCTCTTGGCGCTCGTCGCCAGCACGTGGATGATCGTGGGGACGAGCAAGCTCGCCATCATGCGGCTCTTCATGCTCATTGCGGTGAGCACCATCGTACTTGCGCTCTTCCACATCCTGCGCCTTGTCTTCGGCGCCGATGTGCTCACCCTCGGTCTGTTTGGCGGCGACGCCACGCTCTCTCCGCTTGGCGGCTGGAACGACCTCGCCATCTTCTCGGGCCTTGCCATCATTCTGGCGCTCGTAGCCCTCGAGCAGCTGCCGCTCACGGCTCTCGGCAAGAGCCTCTTTGTGCTCGTGGTAGCTGCCGCACTCGTGATGCTTGCGGTCATCAACTTTACGGCGGTGTGGGTGATTCTTGGCATCGTGAGCCTCGTGGTACTGGTCTACGGCCTCACGAAGGATCGCTTTGCAAGTCCCGCTACACACCAGCTTGAAAAGAAGCGCGGGCCCTCGGGCTTTTCGATCGGCATCGCGTTCTGTGTCTTTGTCGTCTCGGTTGTGTTTGTACTCGGTGGCGGGTTCCTCAGCAGCGCTATCGGGGTGCGCACGGGCGTCTCGTACACCGAGGTGCGACCTTCTTTCGGTGCAACGCTCGATATCGTCCGGAACGTTTACAGTACCGACGCGCTCTTCGGGACGGGCCCAAATCGTTTCGTTGACGCATGGCGCATGCACAAGGACCCTTCGATCAACCAGAGTATCTTCTGGAATACCGACTTCGTAGCAGGTTTCGGCTACATTCCCACCATGTTCGCCACTTTGGGTGTCATTGGTGGTATTGCATGGATAGCGTTTCTCGGCCTCTTCTTGGTAACGGGTCTCCGTATGCTCTTGAAAACTGAGAGCAACGACCGCACCTGGTACTTTATCGGCACCGCCTCGTTTGTGGGAGGTCTCTTCATCTGGCTCATGTCCATTCTCTACGTGCCAGGCTCTGCACTCTTACTCCTCGCTGCGCTCT
>CAZKXF010000043.1:0-4601 GCA_964556805.1 uncultured Candidatus Saccharibacteria bacterium | reverse complement strand
TTCGCCCTGCGCGTCGATTAATGTGAGCACAGGAGGCAGCGCGACCAGCGCCCCATCCTGGAACGAGTCGGCCCACAGGTAGGTGAGCGTGCCGGTCAGGGCGTCGGCGGGAGGCTCCTGAGCAGTCGCGCAAGAGGGAACTAGAAGCAGGAGAAGGGCGAATACATTCGCTCGCTCGACTCCACCTAACTAAACTTGAAGGCTTTGCAAGAATAACTCAGTACGTGTACGCAAGTGACAGAGAAGGAAAAGTTCTTGTGTTCACAGCCTATACGACATGTGGGTTTGGCTTGAGTGCTCTCTCTTAGATCTTCGCAATCCTAGGTCTCAAGTTCAAACAAAAACTCACTCGCAAGAATCAGTCGTAGCAATTCATCAAGTGCGGTATAGAGTTCCACAGAAATACGGCCGTGTCGGTACAGAAATTCTACGCCCAGAAGGGCAGCTTCAACATCACTCCGCTGTAGTACAACCGACTGGATCGCTCCAGAGAGCAACGTTTCGGGTGAGCTAATCCTTGATATAGACCGTCTGCCCCCACCACCTCCACTGTCGCCCGTGCGCGGAGATGCTTCGACCACTACTTCTGTACTTGTGGCCAGAATATCAACGTCAAAAGTTCCATCCCCATCCACGTCGACCTGGAAATCTATAATCGCTCCTTCCTCGTCAAACCTTATCGATGCCTGGGTAGTCTCGGCAACAGTGATCTCTCTGTATCGAGTTTTTGCCGAAACGTTGCCATTATGAGTGTAGGCATGCTCAAGGTCGAAAGTTCCATTACCGGTCCCCACAATCTCTACCCTAACCTCAGTGCCGTTCGCGAAACCGACATAGATACTCTCTGGTGTCTCAATAACATAGCTGTTCGGTATTTCTTCTACTATCTGGCGAGTTCCGTCGTCGTGAATTAGCACTCCTGCTCGCCGACCCTTAGCATCGACTACTACAAATGCGACCGGAGAGTGCGTGCTCACACGCACGCCCTCAACGTCGTACTCCGGCATGTCCCGAGAAACATACCTTGGCAGCTGGTCTCCTCCTCTCGTGAGGTACTCGAGTAATTCGGTAACTGGAGCAATCCCTGACATCTCGGCATGGCCTTTGTTCTGACCGGTATCTTCATTGAAGCGTCGCAGATCAACATAGTACACGTCACCGTAGTAAGCGGCGCTGCTGGCAAGTACCGTACCGTCGCCCTCGTAGGTCATATCCACTTCATAGTCGAGCACCTTTTCAGTCTCGCAAAAGACGAGCAGATTGCACTGCCGACGCTCCTCTTGCTTGTAGTGGAATGTCTCGGGAGTAGGGAGTCCAACGCCGACAATGGTCACTACCCCAATTCCCTCGGGAGCTCTCCATGCTTCCCACCTGACATGGTTGTTCACCGCCCTCTCAACCAGCGCGGCATTCAGCACCGCAGGAGTTGCGAGGTCGTCGCGTTCAGGCTGAGCGCGTCCTTCAGCACCCAGAAGAAACGCTGTGAGCTCGTCGTATGTATCGATAGTATTTCCATATGTCCCAATATAAGAATTTGTTACTTCACCTTCATTAAAGGAAATTATAGATTCATGTAATGGGTTAATCAGGTGCGGGGATGGTATGAGCGAATACGCACTCGGCATATTCAGCGAAACAAATCGAGCGGTCTCTGTTGTTAAAACTGTATACCTGTCCCGGAAACGAATTTCTTGATCATATCCATGCAACAATGATCCGATGCTTTTTGAAGTGCCCAACTGAGGAGAGCCGACAAAAATGATCCTGTCAATGAGATCCGAATGACCATTTTCTTCTAAGTTTTCCACTAAAGCCTTGGCCAGCAACCCGCCGTTTGAATGCGCAACAAGAGTTATTTTTTCGGTCGTCGAAAGCTGCGCCAGTCCTAAGGCAACCGCCCGCGGGCTAATATGCTTGCCTTTTTCTTCTAAGATACCGTGTTCCACAACACTATAGACATCATGCCGCCAATCATACGGAAGCGCTTCCCAGGAGCTTACAAGGCCACTGTTTTTAAGCTCATTGAGGCTATCTGCTAAAGATTGGTAGACGTCCAGATTTCCAGCGCGTAAGACAATGTCTTTCGTATATATATCTTCCTCTAGGCTTTCTCCCCTCTCGTTCATAGCAAGAAGTTCGACCTGTCCGTCTTTGAAAGGCACCCATAGTTCATCAAAACCTAGTTTATCTAAATACAACCGACTAGCCTGGAACCCCGGTAAGAAGAGGATGTTCGATGCAACACTGGGCGTAGGAGCAGGATTCGATGTGCTAACAATGACGTTATCAATCTTAAAATCCGCCCATCCGCTCAAGCGATTCTCCTGAGACATGAAGGCGAACGGTTCACCGGTCGGATGTCCACTGATACCCAAGTGCCGGACGCTCGGCGCAAGGTTGCCTGTCACCTCCTGATCGAGCTCGTAGAGCACGGTTCCCGAATCCCGGTCGGTGACCCGCACTGAGATCGAACTCTCGTGGGCATCGTAAGAGAGTGAGAGCGTATACCACACGTCCGTCTCAAACGTGAAAGCGCCATAGTTGCCCCAGCTTTGCGCAAGCGGGTCATCGGCAGCAACGAAGGTCGTTTCCATACCGTTCCTTCGTCCGTCAAGCGAAACAAGCTGCACATTGAAGGTACCCTCGCTTCGAATGCGCGCATACGCGCAGCATCCAGGTGAAACATGTGCGTTCGCAAGATCGTCACCGTAGAGTCCAAAGACCACAGCTCCGTACGCATCAATATCTTCTAGAAACACATCAGCGGCGATAGAGAATGAGCCGGCAGGATCAATAGCAACCTCGCGCACAAGGTATCGGCTCGGCTTATCCTCTGTTGGCCGATTTTCAAGGTGTGCCCGCAACACCCCCTCATCTGCATCCCAGAAAAAATGCTCGGACTGATCGGTGCGCCAAGCCGGATCCGTAGAAAAGTCGTGCTCGTATACCACCTCTGCTGAAACCGCGGCTGCAGGAATGGTCAGCAGAGTGAGTACTGCGAGAGTGGGCCCGAGCACTCTCGGGAGGAGACGCAGCCCCCGCACGTATACATGCATTATTGTCACTCTAATACAGAGAGAATATTCGTCAATGATTTTTCGGGCACACGCTTTAGCGCTATACTGTCTGTATCGCCAGAGGTATGGACACCCTTTTATACTACGCAAAACAGCTCGTCCCCTCCTTTTTGTTACGCACCCTGCGCCCTCCGTACCACTACGCCATCGCATACCTTGCCGCGCTCCGCTACGGCTTTCCCTCGCGCGAACTCATCGTGATTGGGGTGACGGGCACCAAGGGGAAATCCACCGTCACGGAGCTTGTAAGCGCGCTCTTTGAGGCACACGGCATGCGCACGGCTGCAGCGGGCACCATCCGCTTCAAGATTGGCGAGCACTCAGAGCCGAACCTCTACAAAATGACCATGCCCGGCCGCTTCTTCGTGCAGCGCTTTTTGCGCCGAGCGGTGGAGGCCGGCTGCGAGGTGGCGGTGCTCGAGATGACTTCAGAAGGCGTCACGCAGTACCGCCACAGGTGGATCGACCTCGATGCCTTGATATTTACCAACATCACCCCCGAGCACATCGAGTCGCACGGCTCGTTTGAAAACTATCTGGCCGCCAAGCTTGAGCTCGCGCGAGCGCTCGAGCAGTCGCGTAAGCGTCCGCGCCGCATGTTTGCAAACATCGACGATGAGCACGGCGCGCAGTTCCTTGCCGCAGACGTCGACGAGAAGGTCCCCTACTCCCTCAAAGACCCCGAGCTCTACGCCCTCACGAAAGACGGCAACAACATCGTGATGGAGGGTCTCACCATCCGCACGCCGCTTGTCGGCCTCTTCAACGTGTACAACGTACTTGCGGCGATTGCGTGTGCACGCTCGTTTGACATTCCGCTTAAAACCATCGAGAGAGCGCTCGCTGCGCTTCCGCCTATCCACGGCCGCGTCGAAAAGTTTGCAAGCCCTTCTGGCGCGCACAAGCAGATCACCGCCATCGTCGACTACGCCCACACCCCCGACTCCCTCGAGAAGCTCTACCAAGCCTTCCCGAAAGACCAAAAGATCTGCGTCTTGGGCAATACTGGCGGCGGCCGCGATACCTGGAAGCGCCCGGAGATGGGACGCATCGCGGGCGAGTACTGCAGCCACGTCATCCTCACGAACGAAGATCCGTACGACGAGAACCCGCACCAGATCGTGCAGGCCATGGCAGACGGGATTAAGGACCAGAAGAAGGTGTCCATCATCATGGATCGGCGCGAGGCAATCCGTGAAGCGCTGCGACGTGCACCGAACCACAGCGTGGTGCTCATCACCGGCAAGGGCACCGATCCGTACATCATGGGTCCCCGCAATTCCAAGCAGAAATGGAGCGATGCAGCCGTGGTGAAAGAGGAGCTCGCGCGCCTCTTTGGCCTGAAGGTGAAGCAGAAAGCGAAGGAGCGTGGCGAGGTGAAGGTGCTAGTCGAGTAGCGCAAAGAGTGCGACGCCTGCGGCAACCGAGACATTGAGCGACTCTTTGGTGCCGCGCATTGGAATGCAGGCGATGGTATCTGCCGCATTTAGCACCTCTTTCGATACGCCCTCAACTTCGTTGCCA
>CAZKXF010000042.1:0-4778 GCA_964556805.1 uncultured Candidatus Saccharibacteria bacterium | reverse complement strand
CGCACTAGGATTAGGGCTATCGCATGGAACGGCTGCCGCCCTGTTCAGCTTTGCGGTACTCGTCGTATTCATATGCGACTTTGTATCGCGGGCTCGTGACGAGTACCACGACGAGCAAGCTGCGGCGCATGAAGCGCGCCGTCGGTGGCTCCATGGGGAGAAGCTGGACACCTGAGAAGACGGAGAAGAGAGTCCATCGCCGGAGCCCGCACACGCAGGCTCCGGCGGATTCTTTTTTATGGAGACCCTGTCGTATACTGGTACGGTTACCGACTATCCACTTTGCATCTATGGTTGTTAAACAGAAGAAATCCTTGAAGAAATCAACGACGCGTTCAGTCCGAACGGTTGCTCGAAGAGACCGCACAAAAACGACCGCACGGAAGGCCGGAAAGAAGCTGTCCGTGGTGTCACTCAAAAAGAAAGACTACGGCACGCTCGCGCTCAAGGCGCACAAGAAACTTCGCGGCAAGCTCTCGGTAGTCTCGAAGGCGCCGCTTCTTTCGCGCGATGATTGGAGCACCTTCTACACGCCGGGTGTTGCGGCGGTCTCCTCGCACCTGGCGAAATACCCGAAAGATGCGCGCGAGTACACGATAAAGCGCAACACGGTAGCGGTGATCTCAGACGGCTCGGCGGTTTTAGGGCTTGGGAACATTGGGCCATTGGGCGCGCTGCCGGTGATGGAGGGGAAGTGTGTGATCTTTAAAGAAATGGCAGGAGTCGACGCCTTTCCGATCGTACTCGACACCCAAGATACCGAAGAGATCATTGCAACGGTGAAGCGCATTGCGCCGGGATTCGGTGGCGTCAACCTCGAGGATATCGGTGCGCCGCGATGTTTTGAGATTGAAGAGCGTCTGAAGGAGGAGCTCACGATCCCTGTGATGCACGACGATCAGCATGGGACGGCCATCGTGGTGCTCGCCGGCCTCATCAATGCAGCTCTGGTAGTGAAGAAGAATCTCAAGAAGATGAAGGTCGTAATCGTGGGAGCTGGTGCGGCAGGCAGGGCTGTTGCACTCCTCCTCGTGCGGTACGGCGTTGAAGATATTGTGGTCGTCGATAGCGCCGGAGCAATTGTTGCTTCACGGTCGGGGCTTGTGCCCTACAAGCGGGCTCTCGCGAAGGTGACAAACCCACGCGCCATCCAGGGTTCGCTCGCTGCGGCAGTGCAGGGTGCCGATGCGCTCATTGGTGTTTCGGGTCCTGGTTCGATCGCAATGGCGCACGTGGAGGCAATGGCGCCACGCGCGGTAGTTTTTGGGCTTGCCAATCCCATTCCTGAAATCATGCCGGAGGATGCCAAGCGCGCGGGCGCGATGGTGGTGGCGACCGGCCGCTCGGATTTCCCAAACCAGGTCAACAACTCGCTTGCGTTTCCCGGTATCTTTCGTGGCGCCCTCGATCGCGGCGTACGTGCGATTACCGATGACATGAAGTTGCGCGCTGCCCGAGAACTCGCGGCGCTCGTCAGGAAGCCGAGCGCAGAGAACATTGTGCCATCGGTGATGACACCAGGGCTCGTGCAGGCGGTCGCCTCGGCGATCAGGTAGCTTATACTACGGACATGCTTGCCGCCTTCGAGACGTACAGCAGGAGCCACCCACGCTTGCGCCGCATTGCGCTCTTTTGGCAACGAGTCTTCCTACTCCTCATTGCAGCTCGGCCCGGGCGGCTCTCAGCGGCGCTCTCGTTCTACACTATCTTTTCTATCGTACCGCTCCTCGTACTTGTGCTCATGGTGGCCGGCATTTTCCTGGAGACTGCCGCCGTGGCAGATGCCATCAAGGGGAGGCTCTTTGAGTACTTTGGCCCGCAGGGAGGCGAGCTCTTCAGTCAGGCGCTCGACACGCTCACTTCAAAAGAGGGTAGCTTGTGGGCGTTTGGCACCGGAGTCGTGGCGCTCACGTTTGCTGCGCTTGGTGCATTCAGTGAGCTCCAGGACGGCCTTGACGCCATCTGGGAGCGGGTAGAAGAACGCACCGGTGTCCGAGGGTTCTTGGTCCAGAAGGTGCTCTCCTTTGGGATGATCATGACGCTTGCCTTCCTGCTCCTTGTCACCTTCGTCACGAATACCTTCTTCTCATTTTTTAGTGACGTACTAGGTCCCTCTCCGCTGCTCGTCTTTCTCGTGGCACTCCTCAACCAGGGCATCGCCGCGCTCTTTGTGTTGGTGCTCTTTCTGCTCATCTTCAAGACCTTGCCAGCCGCCACCGTCTCTTGGACGAGCGCCGCTGTCGGTGGCGTGGTTTCAACGATGCTGTTTCTGCTCGGCCGTTCTGCATTCTCTTTCTACATAGAGACGAGCGCAACCCTCTCGCTCTATGGCAATGCCGGTGCCATTCTCGCATTTCTGCTCTTCGTCTACTACACCGGATTCATCCTCTACTTCGGCGCGAGCGTCACGCGCGTTGCCGATGAGGTGCGCGATCGGCGGCAACGCGGATAGAGGAAATCGAAAACACCGCGAAGCAAAGCTTCGCGGTGTTTTCGTATGGAAGAGGTCCTCCTAGGAGAGATGCTTTGAGACGAGCTTCGTCATCTCGAACATGTTGACGGTTGCCTTGCCGTCGAACACCTTCTTGAGTTTGTCATCCGCGTTGATATTGCGCTTATTCTGCGAATCCTGCAAATCATTCTTCTTGATGTACGCCCAGAGTCCTTTGACTACCTCAGAGCGGGGCATAGGCCCCTTGCCCACCACGGCTTCAAGCTCAGGGGAGAGGCTCATGGGCTTCATAAACGCGGAGTTCTTTTTTGCTGTGTCTGCCATATATATTTCTATTTGCTAAAAGCTTGCCCCCTATAGTACCACTTCTCCCTAGGGGAAGACACCCAGGAAGGGAGGGGTGAGGATAACCGGAAATGAGGGTTGTGAGGGTAAAGAGCGGGATTCGTCCCGCTTTTTCTAATTCGCTGCGTTCATAAGAACGCTGGACGCGGCTCGCCGCTTACTCGTCCCTCGGACACGCGGCTGCGCCGTTCGAATCCCCAAACAGTCTCCCAGACTGTTTGGTTCCGCTTCACTACGTTCAGCGGAGACGGCGGGATTCGAACCCACGAGGGCGTTTAGACCCTACCTCGTTAGCAGTGAGGCGCTTTCGACCACTCAGCCACGTCTCCAATACCGCACCACGATACCACAGATGGGAAGCGAGTTCTAACCGCACGCTATGCGCGGGCAATTGCGAGCTGCGTGGTATGGGTGAAGCCCGCTTGCGCTAGTGCCTGAGCAGTTTCTGCGAGGGTGGTACCGGTAGTAGTAATGTCATCGAGCAGTACGAGATGCGTGTCTGCTGAAAGATTAGCAGGCATCTGTGCCGTGAATGCATTACGGAGGTTGGCCAATCGCTCGCTACGGCGGAGCTTTGTCTGGGGATGCGTATGACGCACCTTCTTGAGAATGTCGGTTCGAATCGTGATTGTGGGACGCTGCAGGCGTCCGTACTCCGCAATGCGCTCTACTTGGTTATATCCGCGCTCGCGTAGTCGAGGCTCAGAGAGCGGCACGGGAATAAGCACGAGCGGGTGCTTGTAGGTGCGGGAGAGGTGGTGGCCAAGGAGGAGGCCGAGGAGCGTGAACGCGTGCTCGTTTGCGTGGTACTTCGCTTCATGGACGAGTGCGCGTACGAGCGGATGGTGGTAGGAAGCAAGTGAGATGCGGTCATCGTGCCGCAGCGGTGCGTAGTGAGCGAGAACCTCGCGTTCTGTTGCGCGCGCTACTGCCTCAGCATCGGCTGAGGGCGGGAAGACAAAATCAAGCAAGAGCGTAAAGAGGTTGCGCATACTCTACCTAGCAGCAGGTCGTACCTGCTCAACGGTACTGCATGCTAGAATACTCCCTACAGTACGCTATGCAATTTGATTTCTCCAAACTCGCGCAGTTTTTTAACTTCGGTGGTATTGCGCAAGAAGACACGGGCGTAGTGGGCATTGATATTGGCTCTTCGTCGATCAAGGTGGTGCAGCTGAAGCGGGTGCGTGAAGCAGCAGCGCTTGAAACCTACGGGGAACTGCAGCTCGGACCCTATGCCAACGTCGAAATCGGACGTGCGACGAACCTTGATCCAGCTAGACTCTCCGAAGCGCTCGTCGATATCGTGCGTGAGGCGTCCGTCTCAACGAAAAAGGCTGCTCTCGGTATCTCGTACTCCTCGAGCTTCGTGACCGTTATTACGCTTCCGGCAGCTGACGAGGGGCAGCTTGCTTCAATGGTGCCAATCGAAGCGAGAAAGTATGTACCGGTGCCGATAAGCGAGGTGACGCTCGACTGGTTCGTGATTCCAGAAGCCAAGGGAACGAAGACTACCCAGACGCGTGTGCTCCTCGCCGCTATTCACAACGAGGCGGTCTCCAAGACTCGTACCGTACTTAAAAATGCCGGCATGAGCTCTAGCTTTAGTGAGATTGAAGTCTTCAGTACAATCCGATCGAGCGTCATGGAAGAAGATGGATCCGTGTTGATTCTCGACATTGGCGCGGCAACCACCAAGCTCTACATCGTTTCGGGCGGCATCGTGCAGCGCACGCACAGCATGACGGTAGGATCTCAAGATATGACTCTCTCGCTCTCGCAAGCCCTGGAGCTCTCGGTGGCTGACGCTGAAGAGCTGAAGCGGCAGGTAGGCCTCTCGGAGGTGGGGAATGACCCGCGCATCAGAGAGTCGCTTACCTTTACGCTCGAACGCATTTTTGGGGTATCGCGGCGCGTGCTTTCAGCGCACGGGCCACGTTCAGGTACGGGTGTTTCGAAAATTATCGTGAGGGGGGGCGGC
>CAZKXF010000041.1:0-4846 GCA_964556805.1 uncultured Candidatus Saccharibacteria bacterium | reverse complement strand
TGGCATCCGGGTGTCGCTCTCTGATATCAAGCAAGACCTGCCGAAGCAGCAACTCAACCAGACTATCCTTGCCGACCTGCGCCGCGTCCTCAAGGAAGATCTCGAGAAAGAAGGCTACTTCGAGCGCTCCTTGAGCACGACTTCTGTGCTGCGCGTTGCCGGCGCGGGACTGCTCGCAGTAGGCACTGTCACCGCAGCGCTCGCTGCGCTCATGGGTCCGGTCGCGCTCCTCTGGGGCGCTGTTGTCCTTGGGTGCTTCGGCATCGCTGCAGCGGTTGTCTGGACGCGCCGCACGGGCAAAGGGTACGAAGCGCGGACGCATCTTTTGGGTTTCAAGCAGTTTCTCTCGGTTACCGACAAAGACCGATTCGCCTTCCATAGCGCGCCGGAGAAGAGCCCTGAAACGTTTCTTGCGTACCTCCCATACGCCATCGCCTTTGGCGTTGAAGAGAAGTGGGCGAAGGCGTTTGAAGGTATTACCATTCCAAATCCATCGTGGTACGACGGCGGACAGGCTGGCGCTTTCCACGCTGCTGCGTTTGCAAGCGACATGAGCGCCTTCTCAAGCTCGCTCTCATCTTCATCGGGCACCTCGCCATCATCGGGCGGCGGCTCATCCGGAGGCGGCGCAGGCGGCGGGGGAGGCGGCAGCTGGTAGCGTTGATTTTCTGCCCGAGAGCTGTACAATATATTTCCACGTATGGCAACACTCTACACGCACCAGTCGAGCAATATCCGCAAGACTTGGCTCTTGATGGCCTTCTTCCTTGCGGGCGTCGTGCTCATCGGCTGGTTCATCTCGCTCTACCTCGGCGACCCCTTCATCCTCTACATCGCTATCGGCATCGCGCTCCTCATGAACGTTGGCAGCTACTGGTTTTCCGACACGCTCGTCATAAAAATGACGGGCGCACAACCTTTAAACAAAGAAGAGCACCTCGAGCTCTACCGCATCGTCGAAAATCTCTCGATTACGGCCGGGCTTCCCATGCCCAAACTCTACATCGTCAATGATCCAGCGCCGAATGCGTTTGCAACCGGTCGCGACCCCGAGCACGCGGCAGTAGCGGTGACCACCGGCCTTCTCTTCATCCTCGATCGCACCGAGCTTGAGGGAGTGCTCGCGCATGAGCTCTCGCACATTGGCAACCGCGATATGCTCGTCTCCACGGTAGCGGTGGTGCTTGCGGGGTTTGTGGCGATCGTTGCCGACATCTTCCTGCGCATGAGTCTCTTTGGCGGCGGGGATAGCCGCGACAACCGTCTTGGGCCCATCGTGCTCGTGCTCGGCATCATCGGTATCATTCTTGCGCCCATTGCCGCCCAGCTCATCCAGCTTGCGATCTCGCGCAAGCGCGAGTACCTTGCCGACACCTCCGGCGCGCTCCTGACCCGCTATCCCGAAGGCCTCGCCTCGGCGCTTGAAAAGATCGCCGCGTACGCGCAGCCCATGAAGCGCGCCAACCATGCCACGGCCCACCTCTTCATTTCGGATCCGTTTGCCGGCGAAGGGAAGCGCAGTCTCTCGCAGCGCATTGGCGGCCTCTTCCAGACCCACCCGCCGGCAGCCGATCGAGTGCGCATTCTGCGCGGAATGGATGTGCAGTAGATTTGTTGGAGCGCAGCGACCTACAAATCTTGAGTACTCTACCGACGCTCCTTGCTAAAAGTGTCGGGAAGATGTGCAGTAGAGTAGTTTGCGCCTAGGAAAAGAGAGGCGTACTATATTTCGAGCCGCGGTGTTTTTCTTGCCGGGGCATATACCAAAGGGAGGGAATTGATGGCATTCGTTTCCCCGCTCTACGGTTACGGGCCGCGCTCGCATTTCTTCGGGCCGCCCAATGATGCTGCGCCTCGCGGTGTCCCCAAGAAGCCGCGGGTGCAGGTGTTCCTGAGGGACGATGGCCTGTCGCGGCCGATCCCGATCCAGATGAGGTGTCCCACCTCGGGCGGCACGGCCTCGAGGCCTGGTCCCCACCAGAAGAAGCGCGGCAACTAGCCGCGCGCATCGCCGCCGGATTTCGGCGGCACCATCAGGGGGAGTAGACTCACCGAGTCTCTCCCCCTTCGCTTTTTATATAGATTCGTGTAAAAATCGGTGAGCACGGGAGGCGTCGCATAGCGGTCGAGTGCGCACGCTTGGAAAGCGTGTAGGGTCAAAAACCCTCGAGGGTTCGAATCCCTCCGCCTCCGCCCGAAGTATCTGTTATCGGATGACCCGAGAGCCTCGTTATTGCTCTTGCGTTAGCCTACATCCAACTTCTTTGAAAACGGCTTCCATTTTGTTTTTTGCTGTTTCTAGAATGGCCTGAGCACAGTCCTTGCAGTAATTTTTTGAGCCTAGGCCGCTGCTCTCACGGACGGACAGAAAAGCCTGTCCAGCTTCGATCTTATGCTTTCTGCTTCGGTGGCACTTGCGACTACGAATCGCTGTTCCAACGGATATATTGATAAGTATGTCTCTAATTTGAGCCATGTGTTTTGTTTTGGGCTTCTTGAATTTTTTTCTTCAAGCTATCGCCGATTTCATCCAATTCCTCCATCGTGGTTTCAGCCTCGTTCGCCGAAGGCTTATTACGCTCCTTTTTCTTGATTCCCAGCTTCTCATTTACGCCTGCCTGTACGAGGGAAATAGCCGCGATAAGGTTATTGCGTCCACGAGCTTCCGGTATCAGACGACTAATATCAAAACCCGCAGGTGCCATGCCTAAGTCTTTGAGTACACGGGCAGCAATCGATTTTGGTCGGTCGGCAAGTCGCTTGCGTGCCGCTTGGCGCCGTTTTTGGGGTGATACGGGCAGCGTCTGGGGTACACCGTCCAGAACCTTCCCCTGAGCCTCCTTCAGTTTCGTTCTGAGTTCATCCCGACTAAAGAATTTACTAAAGGGTTCGCCGATCCCAGGTATTACGATATCGAGCATTTTGTCGAGAATGCGATCGTCATTGGGATCAAGAAATGATTGCTTCACAAAGTCCGCCAGTATCTCGTTGTCGACCATCATGCCGTCATCGAATCGTCGAGCCACGCCACCTCCAGAGCCACTTGTCTCTGATGATTCTTCAGTTGTCGCTTCGAGCCACTCTCGGAATATCTGCTGATCCTCAAGATCAAACTCGCGGAAGTCGCGCCAATTAGCGTCGTTATTCAGGCCAACGTGAGAGATAACGTATCCGTGGTTGGCCGGATTTCCTGGGTCGTCCTGGAACATGACGCGCATGATGCGCCCAACAAACTGAACGTATGGCGAGAGGCTGCGGAAAGGCCTGAAGATAGCCGCTACTCCCAAAGGAGGATGATCGAAGCCTTCTCCGAGCATCTGGACCTGCACAACGCAGTCGATGCGTCCTTCCTCAAGATCCTCGTACACCTGCGCTTTTTTGTCCGGGTCCATCTCTCCATATATCTCTTTCGCTTTTATGTTGCGTTGCTCGTACAAAGTTCGGAGCTGACGAGCGTGATCGACTGAACATGCTGCGGCGATTATCTGCTGCTTCTGACCAGTGCGTTCGCGCAGCTCGCGCATTCGGGTAATGCTCGCGTCGATGATATGGATATTGCATTCCGGCGACAGGGCCACGCCCTTGCGAAACCATGCCTCCTCCCTGAGTTCCATTACCTCCTCAAGGGTATGGTGCTTAGTATCACCTCGGTAGGTGAAATAAATCTCCGAGGGCGCCACATTGATCGAGTGAATCTGCTTTATGTAACCCGCAAGCATCGCCTTGGAGTACGGGTAGCGATATACCAGCTCTCCAGTCACGCGCTGACCGTCTCCCCGAAAGGGTGTTGCAGTCAAACTCACAACCTTCGCGTCAGGGAATTTATCAAAAACCTTCCGCCAGCTATCCGCTACGTTATGGTGTCCCTCATCCACGAAGATCATGTCGAAGAAATTCGGAGGGACCTGTGGCAGCCATCGGTCGGCGGAGCTTGCCAGCTGCTGTATATTCGTGACGACATAGTGGCTTTCGGTGCAGTCGTGGATATTCGCGTTCGGCCCATCTAGGACCGCAACGTAGGGTCCGTTAGCGAACGACTCCAAGACTTTCGTCTTACCGAGAAAGAATTTTTTGTGCCCCACCTCAAGTGCTTCGGAAATCCCTTTTCGTATTGTCGTGTTGGGCGCTATGACTAGTACGCGTCCACTAGAAATTCCGAATGGAAGGGTTGCGATCAGACCCGTTTTTCCGCAGCCAACGGGAATCTGGATGATGGCCGGCTCGTCGCTCTGCTGGAAGTGTTCGCGTACGTGTTTATGTGCCTCCCTTTGCGGTTCTCGAAGATTCGTATTTGTTTCTATGTTGGCAATCGCTTTCGAGAAAAGTTCGCCTGGATTTACTTGCTCCGCACGCGTGTACTCGATCCGAAGCGGCTCGAGATCAGCTCGTTTGTAGTAACGATAGTCATTGCCGGGGTGGCGAACGGATTTTACCTTTCCTTCCGCGTCCCAGCGACGCAGCGTTTGTGCGGATACGCCGATATACTTCGCAGCCTGCTGCACCGTGAGATAGTCCTTTTCCTCATTTATTGAAACATCCATAGTCAACATTATACATCCTTACCATTACTCCGCCATGTGGATAACTTTTTACCGCCCCAAAACAATAGTCCTCCAGGCTCCCGTCGATTGAAAACGGGCTGTTTTTATGGGATAATTCCGCCATATGGCAAGACGGGAGACGACCAATCGAACTAATATCCCTCGTATCCAGGGGGTGCCGGTGCACCATGCTCTGGCCTTTTTCGTATGCGTTCGGTGCTCGTCCTCAAACCTAGTCGATCTGGGTACTCAAACGCTCACCCCCGCAGAGGTTGCCGCGCTGTACGGCGTGACGACCAAGACCG
>CAZKXF010000040.1:0-4901 GCA_964556805.1 uncultured Candidatus Saccharibacteria bacterium | reverse complement strand
GCGATTCGTTGCCGATTCCTCTTCTTTCTTCAAAGCTTCTTTCTCGATTTCAAGACGGCGAATCTTCCGGTCGGCATCGACGAGCTCTTCGGGTTTGTTCTCAAGCGAGATGCGCAGCGCCGAGGCAGCCTCGTCGATGAGATCCACCGCTTTGTCAGGCAAGAACCGGTCGCTGATGTAGCGGGAGGAGAAATTCACCGCGCTCACGATCGCATCGTCGGTGATGCGTACCCCGTGGAAGAGTTCGTATTTCTCGGCAAGCCCGCGCAGAATGGCAATCGCGTCTTCCTGTGAGGGTTCGTGCACGTACACCGGCTGGAAGCGGCGCGTGAGCGCCGGATCACGTTCGATGTGCTTCTGGTACTCCTTCAACGTCGTGGCGCCAATAACGCGCAGCTCGCCACGCGCGAGCGCGGGCTTGAGCATGTTCGAGGCGTCCATGGCACCCTCAGCCTGGCCGGCACCCACAATCGTGTGGAGCTCGTCGATAAAGAGGATGACGTTGCCACTGGCCTGCTCCACTTCTTTCATCACCGCCTTGAGGCGCTCTTCAAATTCGCCGCGAAACTTCGTACCGGCAATCAAGAGGCCGAGGTCGAGCGAGAGGAGCTCCTTGTCTTTTACCGAGTCGGGCACGACATTCTGCGCGATCGCGATAGCCAGCCCTTCGGCGATTGCCGTTTTTCCGACACCCGCTTCACCGATGAGCACGGGGTTGTTCTTCGTGCGACGCGAAAGGATCTGTATCACGCGCTGAATCTCGGCGTCGCGGCCAATGACCGGGTCGAGCTTGTTTTCGTATGCAAGCTTCGTGAGATTGCGGGCGTACTTCGAGAGGGCGCGAAACTTCTTGGGCTGCGTGGCAT
Source organism: uncultured Candidatus Saccharibacteria bacterium (assembly GCA_964556805.1). Lineage (GTDB taxonomy): Bacteria > Patescibacteriota > Minisyncoccia > Phycocordibacterales > UBA918 > JACQKD01. The sequence goes on along the minus strand of CAZKXF010000040.1, from coordinate 4,035 downwards.
CGTGCACGCTGTTCTCTCGGATCTCTTTGAGCGCCGTAACAATCTGCCGCTTGTCGATGCCTGCCCGCTGCATCACCTCAATGGCAGGACCGGGATGATCGAGTACCGCAAGGAAGAGGTGCTCCACGCCTACGTATGAATCCCCCATTTCCTGGGCAGTACGCCCTGCGTGCTCGAGCGCTGAGGCAAGATCGGGCGTGAGGTAGAGCTGGTATGAAGCGGAGACGGTCTGGCCTATCTCGGGGCCTTCCAGTGCCTCGAGGAGTAAGTCAGTGAGCATGATGACATCGACATCAACACGGTCAAGAATCGAGATCACCATGGTGTCTTCCTGCATGACGAGCGACGCAAAGAGGTGCACGGGGCTGACGTGGTTCTGCCCACGCTCAATGGCAAGTTCATGTGCCTTGCGAATGGCTTCTTTTGCTCGTGAGGTGAAATTTTGAAATGGGGGCATAGACAAAGTCCTACGCTACTAATGACGGCATCTCGGTCAGAAGAGTTACAGACAAGCGGAATGATTGCCAGACGGGGCGGCTGATGCGGAACTACAGGCGAGGTACTACTCTATGGTGCAACTTTTTTTACACTAAGTCAAGAATCCTGCAGGGCAGCGACGTGCTCCGCAAGGGTTTGTACCGTAGCGACCAGCTCTTCCCAGGTGGTTTCTTCGCCGAGCGTGAAGCGGATGGTGCTTGCAGCGCGCGCGTCATCACCCGTCATAGCGCGCACTACGTGCGATCCGCTCCCCTGTCCGCCCGCACAGGCGCTGCGTGTGGAGGCCGCGATACCGTGTACGTCGAGTGTCACCACGGCAAACTCGCCGTCGACCCCGGGGATGGAAATGTTGCAGTTGTTCGCGATACGCTCCTGGCGCGCGCCGTTGAGGGTAAGCTGCGGAATTGCCGCTTCAAGCTCTGCGATAAACCGATCACGCAGCGTCGCTACCTTCTGAGCGCGCGCGGCATACCCTTCGCATGCGGCGGCGAGCGCTTCTGCGCAGCCCACGACGAGCGGCACATTTTCAGTTCCTGGCCGCAAACCACGCTCCTGGTCCCCACCCAGGAGGTAGGGTGCAATAGGCACTCTCTTTTTGTGTGCCAGCACACCCACGCCCTTCGGTCCGTAGCACTTCCCCGCATCGAGCGTCAGGAGATCGACCCCGAGGGAGGTAAGGGAACACGAGAGCCACAGTGGTGCCTGGCTCGCATCGGTATGGAAGTACGTTGCTGTTCCCGCCTCGCCCGTCTTTGCTCGCACCATTCGTGCCAATTGCTTGATGCGCTGCACAGTGCCCACCTCGCTGTTGGCGTACGCCATAGTCACGAGCAGCGTGCGGGCGCTGAGCATCGCCTCAAACGCTTCCCGGTCGACAAGGCCGTCTCGATCAATTGGGACGTAGCGGACGCACACCCCTCTCCGTGAGAGTGCCTGGAGCGCCTCAAGGATTGAAGGGTGCTCGATAGCCGTGCTCATGATTTCTATCTCCTCGTAGGCGCGTCCCTGCGCATGCGCTGCCTCGACAACGCCAAAGAGGGCGAGGTTATTTGCTTCGGTCCCGCCGCTCGTAAAGGTAATTTCTTCGGCGCGCACCCCAAGTAGCGCCGCCACGCGTTCCCGCGCACCCTCTACTGCGCCGCGCGCGCGCTGCCCTTCTGCATGAATGGCGCTGGGATTCGCAAAATGGTCGGTAAAGTAGGGCGCCATTGCGCGAGCTACAGCGGGCCGCAGCGGCGTGGCAGCCGCATAGTCGAGGTAGATTCGGCGGCTCGGCCACCGCGCAAGGCGCTTGAAGACATTCCACATGCGCCTCATCATCGCACGGCACCTACACGAATGAAAGGTGGTGTAGTATGCAGATCCGTGCATTTTCTGCTATACTTCGACGTGAATCTAGGTACGCCACCTTCTCCGGTGGCCTTTCGGTATGTCGCGCACGAGCGCACCCTTTAGCCCTATAAGCAGCCTCCCCCATGGCGAAAAACACCCCTGCTGCCAAACCGAACATAGTCCCGCGCCCACCGATTGTGGTGGTCATGGGCCATATCGACCACGGCAAGTCGACGCTGCTCGACTACATCCGCAAATCAAACGTCGTGGCGGGCGAGGCTGGGGGTATCACCCAGCACCTCTCGGCATACGTCGCTGAACACACCACGGGGGACGGCGTGGCAAAAAAAATCACCTTCCTGGATACGCCGGGACACGAGGCATTTCAAAAGATGCGCCTGCGGGGCGCCGACGTTGCAGATGTCGCCATCCTCGTGGTATCTGCCGAAGACGGGGTCAAGCCGCAGACGCTCGAGGCGCTCGCCTCCATCAAGGCTGCGGGCATCCCGTACGTAGTCGCCATCAACAAGATCGACAAGCCGAGCGCCGACATTGTGCGCACCCAAGCGAGCCTCATCGAGAACGAAATCTACATCGAGGGCATGGGTGGCGATATCGCGTGGACAGCCGTATCGGCAAAAACCGGCCAGGGTGTGAGCGAGCTTCTCGACCTCGTACTGCTTACGGCCGACCTTGCCGAACTCTCTGGCGACGCAAGTGCGCCGGCAAGCGGCAGCGTGATCGAAGGCCGCATCGACCAAAAGCGCGGCACCTCGGCGACGCTCCTGATTAAGAACGGCACGCTCAGAAGCGGGCAGTTCGTGGTTTCCGGCAGCACGTACGCGCCGGTCCGCATCATGGAAGACTGGAGTGGGAAGTCGATCCGCGAAGCGGGCCTCTCTGAACCCGTTGGGATCGTTGGATTTTCGGCTGTGCCCACAGTGGGCGCGTCCTTTCACACGGTAGCCACCAAGAAGGAAGCGGAAGCAGCCGCAGCGGTATCCGATCTCCCTATCGTTCCCCTCCTCATCAAGGCCGACGCCCTCGGCACGCTCGACGCCATCGAGCACGAGCTCGGCAAGTTTGCATCTGATCGCATCGCGGTACGCGTCATCGGCAAGCGCGTCGGTGCGATTTCTTCGAACGACGTGCAGACCGTGAGCGCAACCGAGGGCGCCATCATCGTCGGCTTCAACGTGCCGGTAGAGCGCGCTGCGCGCGATCTCGCAGAGCGTCTCGGTGTGGAGATCGACACCTTTTCAATTATCTACGAGCTCTCAGAGTGGCTCCACAACGCCTTAAAGAAGCGAACGCCCACGGTGCGCACCGAAGAGCGGACAGGACGCGCAAAGATCCTCAAGCACTTCAGCACCCAGAAGAGCATCCAGGTGCTCGGTGCGCGCGTCGAAGAAGGTACGCTCGACGTTGGTTCAACGGTTAAAATTTTACGTCGCGATGTCGAGATGGGCCGCGGCACGATCCGCAACCTGCAGCAGCAGAAAGCAGACGTGAAGTCAGTGGCAAGCGACGAGTTCGGCATGCAGCTCGAGACCAAAGCGGAAGTAGCGCCGGGAGATCACATCGAGGCGTTCCGCGTCGTCGAAAACTGATCCATGCACGATACCTTCAAGCGCAGCGACCGCGTGACGTCGCTCCTCAAGGAGCTTGCTGCCACCTTCATTCGCGAGGAGGCAAACACCTCACCGCTCATCACCGTCACGAAGGTGGAGGTGACGCCCGATCTCAAGCAGGCCCGCGTGCTCGTCTCGGTGTTCCCCGAAGCGCAGGAAGCTGATGCCCTCGTTTTTCTCAAGCGCAAGGGCGGTGATTTCCGCGCCTTCGTGAAGCGGAAGGCGAACCTCAAGCACATTCCCTTCTTCGACTTTGCGCTCGACTTCGGCGAGAAGCACCGCCAGCACATCGACGAAATCGCACGAGACCAAGACGCGAGCGATGGCACAAACCGCTAGATTGCGAGCGGGTGTGCCTGTAGTATCATTGTGGAGCACAACGACGGCCTGGTGGTGAAGTGGTAACACTGGGGATTGCAAATCCTCCATGCGCGGGTTCGATTCCCGCCCAGGCCTCAATTCCCTCTCTCCTTCTTTTCTGCTACCATCAACTCGACGCCGAGGTGATGGAATGGCAGACATAGGGGACTTAAACTCCCCGGGCCTAAACCGCCGTGTGGGTTCGAGTCCCACT
>CAZKXF010000039.1:0-4911 GCA_964556805.1 uncultured Candidatus Saccharibacteria bacterium | reverse complement strand
GCATCATTCACGAGCTATTTGACGACCTGCGGAGTGCTGTTGAACCTGATCAGAGTGAGGCGATAAGAAGTGAAGTGATGGTAAAACTCAAGCGAGCTATTGATGAGGGATACGCCCAAAAACATCCGCAGCAGTAGCTTCATAGCAAGGAACGCCGCGTGCAAGCACGCGGCGTTTTCTTTTTTCCCTCTCCCACGCTCCTCACGTTAGAGAATCAACCACGGCCAGGTTTTCCAGCCACTGAGTGAGCTCGGCCGCATGTCGGTCGGTAATGATACGCGCCTCCCATCCGCACACGACGATGTTCTGTACGGTCGTGAGCGCAAAGAGCGGCACTTTGAGGGCGGCGAAGCGGCGTTCGGCGGCAGGGCGCATGTACGTCGCGTACGCGAAGGTGCGCATAACCGTCGCTCCGCACTGGCGCAGATCACCAATAGCACGCTCCGTACTGCCGCCGGTGTTCACTACATCTTCCACGAGGAGAACGCGCTTCCCTTCTACAGCAGCCGCTGTCCCCTCGATCGAGCCGTTCTTGTGAATGAATACGCACGGGATATTTGCCGCGTGAGCGATGAGGATACCGGGAATCATGCCGCCGGAGCAGACGCATGCTACTGTATCCACATCACGCGCAGGTCCCTCGCCGCACGCTTCTGCAAACAGCATCATGAGCCGGTTGCATAGCAGCTGCAGGTGCATGAAGCTCGACGCGAGCAGCGGGGCTTCAACCTTGAAGCCGGGCGAAATTTCACCGCCTGTAAACTTGAAGTAGTTCCCCGGCTCTACCCGAATTGCACGCGCCTGGACGAAGACTCGGGCGCTCTCCTCTGCCCATGCTTCTGGTACTTGCATCCATACATAATTCATCGTGCTCCTCCTGGACTCGCGAGAATCTGCTCTGAGGATAGCAGAGGAACGAACCCAAGACAAAAGCAGGGTGGCCGAAGGCGATCCCTGCTCTTATCTACCCGTGATTCCGTCTAAATTTTTCCTACAAGATCGAGTCCCGGCTTCAGTGTCTCGCCTCCCTCATCCCAGCTTGCAGGACAGACGTTGCCGGGGTTCTCCGTCACGTACTTCGCCGCTTTAAATTTCCGCAAGGTCTCTTTTGCTGAACGACCGATTGCGTCATCGGTAATCTCTACGCCCTTGATCACGCCTTCAGGATCAATGATGAACGTGCCGCGGTGCGTAATACCTTTGTCCTCGATGAGCACGCCGAAGAGATCGGAAAGATCGTGCGCTGGATCGGCAGCCATCGGAAAGGTGACTTTCTTGATTGTCTCGGATTGATCGTGCCAGGCCTTGTGCACGAACGCCGTGTCGGTCGAGACCGACACGATCTCTGCGCCTTCCTTCTTAAATTCTGGGTAGAGGGCAGCCATTTCCCCAAGCTCGGTCGGACAAACAAAGGTGAAATCTGCCGGATAGAAGAAGAGGATGGTCCACGTTCCGCGCAGTTCCTCGAAACTCATTTCTTTGGTCTCCTCGTTTTGGTAGACTTCAAATTTCAATCCTGCCGGCACCACATCGCCTACAGAAAGTGGTGCCCACACTCCATCAAAGACATCATCGTGTTCGTGTGAATCGTGCATGGTGTCAAAGTTATGTCGTCTAATGAGCTTGCATGATACCATAGCCGCACTGCATGAAAACCCCCGCACCCAAGCCGGAGAAAATAATTGCGGTTGTCGGTCCAACCGCTTCGGGAAAAAGCTCGCTCGCAGTCGCCCTCGCGGAGCAATTCGACGGTGAGGTTATCTCGGCGGACTCGCGGCAGATCTACCGCCGGCTCGATATCGGCACGGAAAAAATATCCACCAGTGAGATGCGCAGTGTGCCGCACCACCTCATTGATATCAGAGAGCCGAATGGGCACTACTCGGCAGCCGACTTTGTCGCAGATGCGGACCGAGCGATCAGAGAGATTGCTGCACGCGGAAAGCTTCCTATCGTGGCAGGCGGCACACTCTTCTACGTCGAAGCGCTCATCGGCAGTGTGCCGCTTGCGCAGGTTGTACCAGACCACGCACTCCGCACACAGCTCGAAAAACTGCCAACAGAAGCTCTCTTTGAGCAGCTTGCCGTACTGGACAGCGCTCGCGCAGCAACTATTGACCGACACAACCGGCGTCGTCTCATCCGCGCACTCGAGATTGTAGCGGCATATGGCTCGGTGCCTACAGCACCACCAACCCCTCGCTACGACGCCTGCCTCATCGGCATCGACGTACCAAAAGAGGTACTCCTCGAACGCCTCCATGCGCGGCTGATAGCAACACTTGATCGAGGCCTCATCGCCGAGACCAAGCAGCTGCTTGATAGCGGCGTTTCGAAAGAGTGGCTCTACGAGATCGGGCTTGAATACCGAGTCATTCTCGACTACCTCGATGGAAAGACAGGAGTGAGCAATCTTACCGCGGTGCTTGTGCAAAAACTCTGGCAGTACGCGAAACGCCAGCGCACCTGGCTCAAGCGAATGCAAAATGTAACGTGGATTCCGTACGATGCACCGGAGAGCGCAGCGGAGAGTATCCGGGACTTTTTGAACGGGTAAGGTGCAAGATCGATCGCTTTGCGTTCTCGCGGACATCTGCGGGCGATGGAGGAATCGAACCTCCGCTATCGGTTTTGGAGACCGACGTTCTGCCACTAAACTAATCGCCCGTGAACCACCCAATCGTATGCGAAATCACCCCACTGTCAACCATTAATTCTTATACAGCGAGAAGTGATGTCCCGTTGAGCGCGTTGTGGTGTACGGCAGGCACGCCACACCCGATGGACAACTAACACCCGCAGGCGGTTCATACACCGCATGATAGCCTGCTGCCTGCGCCTTTTCTTGGAAGGCCCGTACGTTGTTCACCGACCAGTCGCTGATGGTTACATCAAGGCAGGTGCCATTTGTGTGGCAGCTGTTTTGGTGCGTACGGGTGGGTGGGTAACCCTCCGTCACCCGGAGTCCAAACCCGCTGAGCTGGTTGAGGTTCTGCGCAAAGCTGGCATCCACGGTACAGCTGCGAGGATCTTTGCATGAGGCAACCGACGGATCGATTGCTACGCAGTTTGGGCAGCCGGCACTAGGAACCGGCGTGAGGGTTCCTGAGCTTGAAGATGCCGTTTCTCCCGTTCCTGCTTGGTACCGTGGAATAGGTACACAATTGATACGATTCCATCCACCAAACTTCGCCTGCGTTGTCTCATCAAGCTGGCTTCCCACAAACGTGTACTTCATGAGGGTGTCAACAATGAGCCACCCCAAGAGTACGATGACCATACCGATGAACACGTTCATGAACATACCCTTTGCCTTTGATACCTGCCCTTCGTTCCCTGCTGCAGTCACCATGAGGAAGCCTGCCCAGGCAAAGAGGAGCACGGCGATGAAGGAGGCGATCCCAACGAGGAAGTTGACGATTCGCTGGCCGAGCTCAACGACGTGGCAGGCTTGGCACTCCGGGCCCTCGCAGGGCACCAGCGGCCCGGTAATCTGTGCCGAAACGAAAAGAGGCGTAACAGCAATCGTAGCTACACAGAGAATGATGAGAATGCGTCGCATACTTACTATCGTTGCCGTATTTGGTTGGCTATCCGCTCGACGTTTTTCACGTAGTTGCGCGTCTCCTCGTACCCTGTATTGCGCACACAGTCGGTACGGCCGGTGTTGTAGCAGCCGTTGGAGTCCCACACGCACTGCCAGCGCAACTGACCGGGACAATTCTGACTTGGATTATTAGCGCCGCGGCCACCGTTAAATGCAGCGTACACCAGGTCCGTGTTGCCCTGGTAGTGATTGTAATCCTGCGCGTAGAGCTGCACGCCGAGCTTCATGTTATACGAAGGATCCTTGAGGCGATTGATCACTTCTGCGTCGCTCATGTAACGCAAGGATGGATCGAGTGTACGCGCAGTACTCGGCATCACTTGCATGAGGCCGACGGCCCCAACGGGGCTTATCACCCCAGCCTGACCGTTCGATTCGATCGACATGACCGCCTGGAGGTTTGCGCACTGATCAGCAATCCCCTGCTGCGCAGCGTACGCACACAGCGTCTCGCGGTACTGCTCAGTGCCGGCTACACGACCTGCCACCGCACTTACCGGCAGCAGCGCATCGGTACCCCCGCCGACGGTCGGTCGACCTTGCCCTGGATTGGGGTTCCGCAGCTCCGGCTGCGCCACGCAGTTAATCTGATGCCACGGGCCAAACTTCGCCTGCGTTGTCTCATCAAGCTGGCTTCCCACAAACGTGTACTTCATGAGGGTGTCAACAATGAGCCACCCCAAGAGTACGATGACCATACCGATGAACACGTTCATGAACATACCCTTTGCCTTTGATACCTGCCCTTCGTTCCCTGCTGCAGTCACCATGAGGAAGCCTGCCCAGGCAAAGAGGAGCACGGCGATGAAGGAGGCGATCCCAACGAGGAAGTTGACGATTCGCTGGCCGAGCTCAACGACGTGGCAGGCTTGGCATCGGTATGGCCCTACCCCATCACAAGGAACAATTGGCCCAGCCACCTGAGCAGCAGCCCATGCGGGCAGCGCAAAAAAAATCGCAAGCGAGAGGAAAAGCAAGATGCGCCGCATAGCTATTGCCATCAATAGTAGCACCGCAGGAAGACCGTGAGAGGCAGTAGTACACTTTCCGCAAGCGTAAAGCTGTGGTACGGTAGAGGTCGTTAATTGCGTCGGTGGCGGAGTGGATGAAAAGCAAACTGCTTTGCTTTTCATCCGGTCTGCGAGCGAGGCGAGCAGATCGGCCTCTGTGAGCTTGGCGAACAGGCCGAAGGAGGAAGCAAAATCGAACGCCAAGAAGCATCCAATCGTTTTTACGGAACACAAATATTGCGTCGGTGGCGGAGTGGTCAATCGCAACAGACTGTAAATCTGTCGCCCTCTGGG
>CAZKXF010000038.1:0-4912 GCA_964556805.1 uncultured Candidatus Saccharibacteria bacterium | reverse complement strand
GCAAGGTAGAGCCATTGCTGGCCGCTCTTGTCCTCGTAGAACGCGACGCTGTTCGGGCCGCGCAAGCCCGACATGAAAGTCGAGATCGTCTCAAACTCGCGCGTCTGTGGGTTCCAATCGTCGAGAATGAAAATCTTCCCCTCGTGGCTGAGATTCATGTCCACGAGATCCGGCACGAACAGGCGGCCGTCAGGGCTCATGGTCATGAAGCGTGCTTTTCCAAGCCCTTCTGCAGCAAGTGCAATTTCGAATCCTTCCGGCAGGCGGAACGTCGCTTCCGTACCGTCAGAAAAGGTGACGGTCTGAGGTGAGAGGACAATAGGCAGCAGCGCCGGCGACGTCTTGCGAGCAGCAGGCTCAAGGAGCGCCGCAGGAGATCCGTCTTCAGCTGAGCGAGCCTCGGCGATGATCCAGAGTGCGCCGCCACCGGCAAGAAGCAATGCAAAGGCAAGGCCGGCAAATCGAGTCATAGGAAGGAGATACCGCAGAGTTACAGAGGGCTAATGAAGATCATACTAGCGCACGAACCGCCCTTTGCAAAACAGCCTGGCAGGCCGTCGTGCAGCGGTAGGCTCGGGCTGCTATACTCTACGGGTACGCACCCTGTGCACATGGCCGCGCGTACCGTCCTATCCAATTACCATTGAAATCTTTCGTGTCTGACACTATGAAAAACGCAGCGTACATAGCAATTCCCGTCGCGCTCCTTGTTGCCGCCGGCACCTGGTACGTACTTTCCGACCGCACAAACGAGAGCGGCCTGACGCTCGGCAGCGACAACGCAGCAGCTGTCGCAGCGACCGTAAACGGTACTGACATAACAAACGAGGACATACGCGCCATTGAAAACCAGGTGGCTGCCGCGCAGGGGGCGGTCCTCGAAAATCTCGATCTTGAGACCCGCGCGCAGCTGCGCACCCAAGCGCTCGAAGAGGTGATCTCGCAAACCCTCATCAAGCAGGCGGCAGAGGCAGCAAACGTCACCGTGACCGACGAAGCAATCAACGCAGAGCTCGCCGCGGTGCGAGCATCGTTTGCAGACGATGCGGCCTACCAAGCGGCGCTCGGCGAAGCGTCACTCGATGAGGCAGCGCTCCGCAACCAGATTGCGGAAAACCTCCGCATGCAGGCGTACTTCGAGCAGACCCTCAAGCTCTCCGCCATTACCGCAACGGATGAAGAGATCGAAACCTTCTACAACGGCCAGGTCGCTGCAGCAAGCTCAACTGAAGCAAATGCGCTGCCGCCGTTAGAGGAAGTTCGCGACGAGGTCACGCAGTTTATCGTCCAGCAGAAGCAGCAGGAGGTCATTCTCGCACACATCGCCGAGCTCCGCAGCGCCGCATCAGTTACGATCCACGACGCTGCATAAGGCACCAATGCCCCGCTACGCCCGCGTAGAGAAAGCCATCGGCGAGACGCCGCTTGCAGCGCTCGAGCGGTTTCGCCTAGCAGAAGGCATCCCAAACGACGTGCCGCTTGCCTATGCCGGCAGGCTCGATCCCCTCGCACACGGCACGCTCATCGTGCTCATCGGCGATGAGTGCAAACGGCAAGCTGCATACCACGCGCTCGACAAAGCGTACGACTTTGAGGTGCTCTTGCAGTTTGCAACGGATACCGGTGACGTGCTGGGGCTCGCTACCTACGACGAGAAACGCGCCGATCTATCACCCGCGCGTATCAAGAGCGCCGTAGAGCAGTACATCGGTATACGCCATGTTCCCTACCCTCACTTTTCCTCTAAGCCAGTAGACGGAAAGCCGCTATTTCTCTGGACGCTCGAAGGCAGGCTCGACGAGATCGTGATTCCGACCACTGCGGCTACCGTCTACTCATTAGAGCACCGAGAGACGACAGTCCTCTCACGGAGTGCGCTCTGTGATCGCATCAGTGCGCTCGTAGACTCCATTCCGCCGGTGCATGGAGAGAGTAAAGCGCTGGGCAATGATTTCAGGCGGCCCCTGATTCGCGCCCGATGGGCGACGCTCTTCGCGCAGGTGCCGCCTGACGTACAGTACGCCGTTCTGCGCATGCGCGCGGTCGTCGCGGGCGGTACGTACATCCGCACCCTTGCTCCCGCTCTAGCAGAAGCGCTCGGCACCAGCGGGTTGGCCCTCGATATCCACCGGACGGCTGTCGGCCGGTACCGGCAGCTTGCCCTGCCCCTCATCGGGACCCTCGGATGGTGGCAGAGCCGCTTATAAACACACCCCCTTGCTGCCGGAAGCAATCTATGCTTTAATTGGGCATCAAAACGCTCAGCCAAAGACGCGGTCGGACTTGTGGAGAAGAGGTTTTGTTTAGAAGAGATAAAGCATCCATACGATGAAAGGAACAATCGCACGAGTAACCGATCGTGGTTTCGGCTTCATCACTCCGGAGGGCGGCGAGAAAGATATCTTCTTTCACGCAAACGAGCTCAACGGTGTGACGTTTGACGAACTCCGCGAGGGTGACGCCGTGACGTTCGAACTGTCAGATGGTCCGAAAGGCCCAGCTGCAACGAACGTACAGCGCGCGTAACCCCGCAGAAAATGCCCGCAGGCCTTCGGCCTGCGGGCATTTTCGTATCTTCAGTACTCTCCTGCGCGCCGCAGCTCTACCGTGCCGTTCTCAAAGAGGAACACGTTCCAGGCGAGCTGGTATTCGATCTCGGCAATGTAGGTGTCATCTGGCTGCGTACCCGGGCAGGTAAACGAAATGAGGCTGATCGAGCCATTGCTTCGCTCGATATCAATCTCTTTAGCGCACAGCGGCAAGAGCGGCGCACCGGCCGGCAGGGTGCCTGCTGCCCGAGCTCGCTCGTAGTCCTCACTCGTTGCAAAGTCATACCCTACTTCCGTAGGCCCTTCGAGCCACAGGTATCCGCCGAGCGCAATCAGGAGCACGCTCAGCACCGCAATAACAATCTTCATATCGCTATGATACACGACTCCGAGCACCATTGACGGAAGCAAGGTAATTTGGTACTCTTTTCCCGTTATGTCACAGGATCGACTCATCAGGATGGTCTCCGAGGGCGACGCCAAGGGTGTCGGCAAAGGCCACGTCTACTACACCACGAAGAATAAGCGCAAGCTCGCCGACAAGAAGTTTGCTTTCAAGAAGTTCAATCCAGTCTCGCGCACCCACACCATGTACAAAGAGAAGAAGTAGGTTTCGCCCACAAAAAGCCCCGGCCGAAGGCCGGGGCTTTTTGTAGTTGTTTCTATCCTTCTTTTTCGAGTGCCGGTTCGTAGTCGCCAGTCTGCGCCTTTGAGTTCATGGCAAGTCGGTGGAGGAGCACCTTCTGCGCCACCTCGGTGTTTGCCGCTTCCCCTTTCCAGGCGGCCAATACCGGCTCTTCGATAGCGCGCGAGTATGAAAAGGTAAGCTTCCATGGCTGCGCGCCTTGGCGCGCAATCGCTTCGAGGTTCTCAGTCGCCTGCCTCGGTGTCTGTCCGCCCGAGAGGAAGACGATACCCGGCACCTCAGGCGGTACTGCTTCTTTGAAGGTACGAAGCGTCGCGTCGGCAACTTCCTCAGGGGAGGATTGCTGCTTGCTCGTATCGCCCGCCAGCACCATACTCGACTTCAAGATGAGACCCGAAAGATCGATACGGTAGTCTTTGAGCGCGGAAAAGAGCGTAGTGAGCGTCTGCGTAGTCACCTCCCGTGCGCGCTCGAGTGAGTGATCGCCATGGAGAATTACCTCGGGCTCTACGATTGGCACCATGCCAACAGCCTGCGAGAGCGCGGCGTACCGGGAAAGGAGCACCGCATTCACCGAGAGACACTGGGGTGTTGGAATGTCCTTTCCGATCGTCACCACCGCACGCCACTTCGTGAAGCGCGCGCCGAGACTGTAGTACTCAGTGAGTCGCTCGGAGAGTCCATCGAGCCCTTCAGTTACCACCTCGCCCGGGAAGTTTTCGAGCGGTACCGTGCCCTTGTCGACCTTGATGCCGGGAATGATGCCGCGCGCCGTGAGGAGATCCGGAAACGGCACGCCGTCATCGGTCGCATTGCGGATCGAAGAATCGTAGAGAATGACGCCCGAGAGGTACTGCTCGATCCGAGGTGCAGTGAAGAGGAGCTGGCGATACGTGCGGCGCATCTCGTCGGTCGTTGCCGCGTGCACGGCCTCGAGACGCTTGTTCATCGTCGCAGTACTCTCGTCTGCCGCGAGGATTCCCTTGCCGCTTGCAAGGAGCGATGCGGCGATCGCCTGCAGCTGGTGCGTATCTGCCATGTGCTCAAGTGTAGCACTCCAAACCCCGCGCACGCGAAGCGTGCGCGGGGTTAATGTGGAAAGAGTAAACTGTTTACCGCTTCACAACCTCAAACATGAAGACGTAGTCACCGAGATCGGCTTTCTGTTCAGGCAAGAGGTGTGGCGCAACTTGCACTAAGGTTACCGCCTCAGCTTCGGTGGTGATCGTTTCATTGAGCGTAAACACCTGCTCGGCGGTTCCGAGCCCGCTCTCGAGCGTTGTGCGCACGCGCACCGTTCCCTCCTGAATGCACATCACATCGGCAGGACAGCGGCTGTCTTCGATGAGCTCGAGCGGCGTGATTGCGACGTCGAGCGCCTCTGCTCGCTCGTTCAGCCTCACCTCGATACGCTCGCCGGTGTTGATGAGCGCAATGAGCATATCGACATCTGCCTCGCTCGTCACCGGCACGCCGAGACGCGCAGAGACATTCGCAAGCAGCGTCCCATACCCTTCCGCAGTCACCATACGCTCGGCCGAAGAGATCGGCTGCGCCTGATTGCGAATAAGCGAAGCTTCTCCGTTTACCACCTCGTAGTGCCCTTCGAGCACGAGCGCCTCCTTGAAGGCCAGGAACTCCCTGACGTCGACCGATTCGGGCACCCCGAACATCTGCGCGGCACCTTGTTCCGCGGCGACGAAAGCATCGTGATGTA
>CAZKXF010000037.1:0-4935 GCA_964556805.1 uncultured Candidatus Saccharibacteria bacterium | reverse complement strand
ATGATCCCAATCAGAAACCCGAGCGGCGACTTAAAGTTAACAAACTTGCCCGTATACTTCAAGAAACCGAGAGTCAAGACGCCGGCAATTTCAATAGTAAAAAAGGCGATAATGGCGAGCGCGATGGTGATGTTCAGGTCGGTGTTTGCTGGGTAGAGCAGCGGAACGAGCGTCTTCTCTGTGCCGTGCGTCTCGTAGAGGCCAATGGAGGTCACTCCCGGCAGGAGACCGAACCAGTTGAGCGCCAGAATAAATATGAAAATCGTAACGACGATCGGAAAGTAACGGCGGGCGAGTGTCGCATCTTCAAGAACGTCCACCATGTAGTCGTAGACGCCGCCGACAAGCGCCTCCACCGCCACCTGCACCTTACTGGGTACGAGCGCAAGGTTTCGGCGCAGGAGGTAGGCACCGAGAGCAAGGAGGATGATCACTGCCCAGACACTGAGGAGCGTTCCGGTCACCGGCACACCCAGGAAGTGCCCAATCACTTCGGGTGCTAGGTGGATTGAAATACCGCCCTCCGTGGCGTTTTCCGCAGCATGAGCAACAGCTAATCCCGACATAAAAGCGCCTACAGCATAGCATTGTAGCCTTCTTTCCGCAAAAAAATCACCACACCGGCCGCAGCTTCGCCACTTCCGAGTGCCGGAAGCAGTCGATCGTATGATCATTTACCATCCCCACTGCCTGCATGTGGGCGTACCATACCGTCGGACCCAAAAATGAGAACCCCCGCTTCTTGAGGTCTTTACTCATCGTTACTGCAAGGGGTGTCTGTGCGGGCACCTCGGAATGGTCGCGTCGCGGTGCTTGCAGCGGTACGGCGTCCACCCACTTCCACATGTACGCGGCGAAGCTGCCGAACTCGTTTTGAACCTCGAGAAAGGCCCTGGCATTCCGCATTGTCGCCACGATTTTTTGCCGGTTTCGGATGATCGAGCGGTCTGCCATGAGCCGTTCGAGGTCAACGTCGTCCATTCTCACAACGATGCGAGGATTAAACTCCTTGAACGCACGTCGGTACCCTTCCCGTTTCCCGAGAATGGTTCTCCAGGAGAGCCCTGCCTGTGCACTCTCAAGCACAATAAACTCAAAGAGCTTCCGGTCATCGGTGATCGGGACGCCCCACTCGGTGTCGTGGTAGGAAAGGTAGCGCTCATCGCCACCCGCTGCCCATGCACATCGCTTAGGCTGCGGCAGCATGCTCGTCCGCTCGCAGCGCCTCTGCTACCGCAGAAGTACCCTTGAGCTTCTTGAGGTCGGCGTAGAGAAAGGAGAGGTAGGAGAAGGCAATCGGCGCCAGCACGAGACTTACCGCGTTTACGACGGCTTCGGCAATGAGCGTGCTGCCGCCCGAAACGACTCCCCCCAGCATACCTGCGAGTCCGATCACGAGAATGGATGCAGCCAGCCAGGCCACGAGGCGGCCGAACACCGGCCACCACATTCCCCGTACGAGCTCTCGGCTGGCTTTCATAGCGTCAGTTCCGCGCATACCTTTCTCCACGAAGAGAAACTGCGCGAACATGAACCATACGAAGAGAATCACGCCCGGCACGATGAGGAAGATGAAGCCAAGCATGGTTGCAAGCCCCACGAGTACAGAGAGGTAGAGAAAGGGAAAGAAGTGAGCAAGCGCATAGCGGTACGCGCTCTCGATAGTCTCTGTAGGCTGCAAAACGGCTCGTAGGAGCGCGAGCGATGCGGCTATGCTCACCGCGACAACAACAAGGAGCACCGCAAGCTCGGCACCTACCTCAGAGCCACTCGGCATCGAGGCATCCTCTACGCCGCCAAACATGCTCTCCATAGCAATGCTGAGCGCAAATACAAGTACCATTGGCACCGCATAGATCCCGAGGAAAAGCCCCAGGTGCTGCTGGAAGTAAGCAAACGCATCCTTGATAAGCACAACAGGTCCGCGCATAGATTATTGGTTACGTGAATATGGCCACAGTGTAGCAAATGCGCTCCATTTTCCTAGGGGCCTACGGGCGCACCTGTGAAAGGGCGATGAGTGCCTCGACACTGTCTTCCTCCTGCCGTTTATTCTTGCGCGTATGGCCACAGAGCAGACAGCGCTGCACGATGGCCTCGGTGCCATTGCGAACCTCGAGTTCGACCGGCTCCATGGGTCCTCCGCAGGTTGCGGCCCGGTCACCAGGATGCACATCGACATGCTTGCTCCAGAGACACTGCGGACAGTGATTGGTGTATCCATCGCCTTCCACAAAAGTTCCGCAGCGATCGCAGGTGAAGTCTTCCGTGGTGCGCGTGAATTTTTTGGACGGCTGCGTCATAGCCCTTGGCTACCCATTTTCGTCGCCTGCCTCCCGCTTAATGCTTCTGCTCAGCAAGGCAACCATTACGGTACCCACGGCCGAAATGCAGAAGATGAGCACGAAGAGAAACTCGAAACCGAACGCATTGGCAATGAGGCCACCTGCCGTTGCCGCAACTGCCCCACCGATGCTGATAACGGTCGAGTAGAAGCTCCACTCAAAGCTTTCCTTCCCCTTATCGAGGTGCGTACTCCAGAGCCCGAGCCATGCCGGGTACGCGAGGCCTGCGCCGAGTCCCTGCACCGTAGAGATGAGGTAAATGTGCCATACCTCAGTCGCCAAGAGGTAGAGCACCGGCACTATGGTTACGATGAGCGACCCGTAGAGGAGCCAGCGCGTGTCGTGCACATCGTCGCACACGTCAATCCGCCGGGAAAACGGCACCTGCACTAAGGCTTTCGTCACCATGAAGCAGCCGCTAGCAATACCGATCGCGGCAATGGTGGTCCTGGCGATCGACTGCGTCATGAAGATTGCGAAAATCGGTTCGACGAGCCCAAACGCCGTAATGATGAGGAGATCCGAGAGCAAGAGTGCTCTGATGACGGTGTTCATGTGGAGGTGGTGCATGTGGTTTGATGATAACACCCGCTACATCGCGTTTAAAAGTAGATCAATACAAAAAAGCTCCGACGACGTGCGCCAGCGGGCTCTTTCTCCTCGTTGAGCGTGCTATGCCGCCCTCTCCTCGAGCGGGTTGACGTCATTTGTGAAGATGACGAACTGCTCCATCAGATAGTTGCCCTGCAACGGCTTCGAATCCCCTCCCGAACGCACTTGCCACTATAAACAGACCACGCTTTACGCGTGGTCTGTTTATAGTGGTGGACCCGAGAGGATTCGAAGCTTACAGCTTCTGTACACCTTGCGGATACTTTTCTTCGTTAGCTCGAAAAGTTATCTCGCAAGGTTTTCTAATCCACCCACACCCAGCCACTTGTGGTCACGAGTCACTAACCATTTTGCTCCGCACGCTCGCAAAATGCTAAGTGCTCTCGACCCCGGCTCGCAGTCGCCAAGCGACATAGCTCCGCCCTCCACTTATAAGAAAAACGACGCGCAGGCGTCGTTTTTCTTATAAGTGGACCCGAGAGGATTCGAACCCCCCGCCTCCTCAGTGCAAATGAGGCGCTCTACCAAATGAGCTACGGGCCCAAGTGAGGAAGGAGCGAAAATGAATCACGTATCCATTTTCATTCCGACCGAATGCCGGGCCGGCAAGCTATGCTTACTGGCCCAAAAATATCGGGGAGATATTTTTGTTTACTATCTCAGCACCGCTATGATACGTACTTTCGGTACCTGAGTCAACGCCTACCCGCGAGCGCATCTTCCACGAGGTGCGCGACAAACTGCGCGTAGGTGCACCCTACGGCGTCGAGCGCCTTGGGCATCAGGGACTGCGGAGTAAGCCCCGGCAGCGTGTTGACCTCAAGAAAGTAAATGCCGTCCGGCGCAACGATGAAGTCCGAGCGCGAGTACTGGGAGAGCTCGAGCTCCTCGTGTACGAGCTTTGCGAGCCGTTCGATTTCCTGCTTCTCTTCGTGCGTAAAGCGCCCCGGACAAATCTCTTCCGTCTCTCCGGTGTACTTCACTTCCGCTGCAAAGAATCCTGCCTTCACAGGCGGCACGATCTCAACCGGCGGCAGCGCATAGAGCGCCTGATCGCGGAAATTGTTCACCACGCCGCAGGTTGCTTCTCGTCCGGCGATAAACTCCTCAACGAGAATCTGCTCGTAGGTCTCGAGACCTTTCTGGAGCGCAGCGCGCAAGAGCGTTTTGTTATCAGCAATAGAGGTGCCTATCGAGGAGCCGCTCGCGATGGGCTTCACGACGTACTTCGGCCCGAAGAGCGCAGCGATCGATTCGACAAGTCCGTCGAGGTTCGCCTTAGCCGATGCGCCGACGAGCATGTGCCGCGCCATGCGCACGTCTCGCGAGCGCAGCTTGTCCTTCGTCATACCCTTGTGGAGCGCAATCGCAGAGGGCAAGGCGCGGCTGCCGGTGTAGGGCACACCGAGGCGGTCTAGGAGGCGCTGGACCTGCCCGTCTTCGCCGTATGCGCCATGAAGCGCGATGAAGACCACGTCGACCCCGCAGGCAATCTCCTGCGGGGAGCGTGAGCGGCCTCCGAGGAGCCATTCGCCCGACTTGGTCACGATGATGTCGAGCGGTTCGTACCGGTTGCGGTCGAGCGCCGCAAGGACGCCCACGCCGGTATTGAGCGAAACCTCGTACTCTTCGCTCGGCCCTCCTCGCAGCACTGCAACGCGATACTTCTGCATGCCTCTACTATACCGCATTTCTTGCACGCACCACCGGGTACATGCAATCAAATAACCTTGCCCGGCATTTTTCGAGTGTCCGCGGGATCAGTTCTATCGCCCGCAGAGGCATGCGTCGGAGCGTATGAGAAAAATGCCGGGCGAGGTTGTAGTCTAAGGTCTCAACCGATCTTCCCCTGCTTAGCGCGGAAGTAGGCGATGGCAAACCGGTGAGCCTCCGCGTTTGCCAGGAGAATGGCGTTCTCATGCTCGGCAATGAGCTTCTTGGAGCCCAAGAGCCGCTTCGGACGGTGCCGTTCGTCTTT
>CAZKXF010000036.1:0-5000 GCA_964556805.1 uncultured Candidatus Saccharibacteria bacterium | reverse complement strand
CGATCATCTCTTCGTGCCGCAGCGCATACGCCACGAGCCCGCCCGCCATACGGCACGCGGACAGATGGGTAGCAAGCGTCGGCCTCGTGTTGCCGAGGAGCACCCCAGCAGCACGCTGCGGAACGATAACCCACGGGTCATCGTCGTGCATGCGCGTCATGAGAATGCGCGCCGGCGCTTTCCATGATCTCGCGATCTGGCTCACATCGAGCTTGTTGATCGGAATCGTCGCAAGCTCGAAATTCATCTTTCGCAAGAAGAGCCGAAGCTCGTTCTCGAGGTCGCGGTTTCGATCGCGGCGAAGCGCCGCGTCGGAGGGTGTGATAGGCTCATGCGGCGCCACGATCCGCAATACCGAATTTGTCCTTGGCTTACGCAAAGCAATCCCCCATGTGAAGTGAAGAACCGTTACCTTTATATTATACACCACCTAGATACTGTTGTCAATCTGCAAGAAAGTGCCTCTCTATCCGTCTTTAGTTATATGAAGCGAATATACCCCGAGCTGAATATCCTCTCGCACGAAATCGTTAAGGTGCTCTTTGCAGGCGATTGTATGCCTGCCTATGCACTCGTATTCAGCCGTGGCTGTAGCTCATCTCCCCACTTCCGGCGCTAAGACGCACAAAGAGAACACCACACCCTCGGCTGGATCAGCGCGAGGGCGTTTTGATTCAGCATTCGTTCTTTGACATGTCGACACCAAAGGAGGAAACGATGCGCGCAGAAATCCTTAAGCTTGCGGTAGTACGAGCATGCCGGTCGTTCATGATATCGATGCCCATCATCGTTATCTACTGGCAACAGCACGACCTCTCGATGCAGGACATCTTCGTGCTGGAGGTTATATTTTCATTCGCCATAGTGGTGCTCGAGGTGCCCTCGGGGTACTTTGCGGACCGTGTTGGACGGAGAGCGTCGTTGCTGCTCGGGAGCATACTCGGCACCCTCGGATTCTTTGTCTACTACGCAGCTGGGGGTTTCTTTGGCTTTGCGGTAGCCGAGGTTATTCTCGCGGTCGGAGCTGCCTGCATGTCAGGCGCCGACTCTGCTTTCCTCTACGACACGCTCCAAGAACACAAGAAGACCGGGCTCTTTGCCAAGTACCAGGGGCGACTCATGGCCACGGTCTCGCTCTCGGAAGGCGGCGCTGCGGTCGTGGGCGGTCTCCTCGCCATGGTCATCTCACTCCAGGGAGTACTCTTCTGGCAGTGCATCTTCATGGCAGCGGCCATCCCTGTCGCCTATTCACTGCGTGAGCCGCAGGTACCGTACGAAGCAAAGAAAGTATCCATGAGTGCTATTGTCAGGATAGCTCTCAAGGAAAACCACAAACTTCGGTACCTCAACCTCTTTGCAGCAGCACTCAGCGCTTCGACGCTCGTCATGGTGTGGTTCGTACAACCATACTGGAAAGAGCTCGGCGTTACGATTCTCTACTTCGGCGTCATGTGGGCGGGACTGAATGCAGTCGTGTCGGTTGGATCGCTACTCGCGCACCGCGCTGAGCAAACCTTCCGATTCCGTACGCTCTTTGGCGCGTTTGCGCTTGCTCCGCTTGTGCTCTACGGCACACTCGGCCTCGTCGATACGCCATATCTTGCGCTTGGCATCATTCCGCTCTTCTGGATACTGCGCGGCATGAGCCAACCCATTATCCGCGATTACGTGAATCGCGAAGTACGCTCGAGCATTCGTGCGACGGTTCTCTCTATCAATCAGCTCGGGTCTCGGCTGGTGTTCTCGGTCTTCTCACCGTTCCTCGGCTGGGTTGCCGACACCTGGTCGTTACAAACGGCCTTCCTTGCCTCCGCCCTGATACTTGGGACGCTGTGCATTGTAGGGTTTGTACTCCTCTACGGGGTGATGAGAGTAATCTCTGTACCTCAACCTGAGTAGGTTGTGCCCGCGGCTCACGCCGCGGGCATTTTTCTTTGGAAATTGTATACTGGAGACAGACGCCACCAGAGGAGGTAGCCATGGCGCACTCAACGCTCCTTGTGATCACAAAGACGCAGCAGGCCTACATCGCTGCGCAAACGTCGCTTACCGAGAGCGGCGTGCGTATCCATCAGGCCGACACCTTCATGGACACCGATGGGACGTTTCATTCCCACTTTGCGGTCTCCAACCTGTCCGCCAAGGCCATCGTGAAGCTGCTTGCTCTGCGCGGTATACTTGCCGCCGAAGAGACTGTCTCTCACGAGATCATTCTAGAAGGAGCAACGCAAAGTCATGAAGAATGCATGGCATAAGGCTCGTAGCCGAGCACCGGTAGCAACGTGCGACCATTTCGCAAACGGGCTACCGGTTTTCCGCGTTTGTGTGTATTTGACAAATTAATTGCTTTATGCTATGATATATACAGTAGGCCATGCACCCGCATGGCCATTTGCTTGAAGGGATTCCGGATGATCCGCTTCCTCCTTCCCCTTCTCGTCGCCCTTTCCATCGGCTCCGCTGGCCGCGTTGCGGCCGCCAGCGAACCATCCTGCCCCGCCTGGGAGCTCCAGGTGCCGGTGCTCTCGCAGTACGTGCTCGAGAGCACCGGGGTGGTCATCAACCGCGAGCCCGTGTTCCAGCCGAACGTGACAGCATCGTGCGCCACCCCGTACGGCATGCCGTACCTCAACCTCTGGACCTCGGTCCAGCTTGGAGACGGCTGGTTCTCCGAGCGGACGCTCGGCTCGGAGATCGACCTCACGGCTGGCTGGCTATTCAACTTCGGCCGTGACAAGAGAGGGTACGGGGACTTCTCCGTGGCCTACTTCGATGTCTACCCGGTCATGAAGAATGGCCGACTGCGCGAGGACACGGTCCAGCTCAACGGCGAGGTCGGATGGGAGTTCACCCTTAGCGCGCTCCACTCGCTCGCACCCTACGGACGCCTCGAGGTGCCCTTCCCGACCAACGACGATCTGCCGGTCGGCGCCTACTACTGGGCCGGCCTGCGGTACACCTGGAAGGTGCACCCGCAGGTGAAACTCCGGCAGCGTGGATGGCTCGTCTACGCCGACAACGCCTACGGAGCGGAATCTGGGTTCGTCGCCGGGTGGCGTCTCGACCTGGATCTTGCAGCGGCGAGCTGGCTGACGGTGACCCCGAATGTGCGCGTCATGCACCCGATCTCGTCCTTCGAGGATGATCGGGAGACGCAGCTCATCGGCGGCGTCAACCTGTCTGTCCGCTTCTGAGCTTCGAAGCAAGAACCGCCCCATCGCCTTCGGCCCTGCATCACGATGCAGGGCCGCTTTGTATCTAAAATCTACTTCGCCACTGCAACCGCTTCGTCGAATTTCACCGAGAGTAATTTGGACACACCGTCGCCTCCCATGGTGACGCCGTAGAGGACGCCGGCGCGGGACATGGTCTCTCGGTTGTGCGTGATTAAAATGAGCTGCGACTTCTTTGCGAGCGATTCGATCATATCGCCGTAGCGCCGGGAGTTGGCCTCATCGAGGGCCGCGTCGGTCTCATCGAGAATCACGAAGAGCGGCGGATTGACCTGGCTCATCGCAAAGATAAGCGCAATCGAGGTGAGTGCCCGCTCGCCGCCGGAGAGCATTTCGAGGCCCCGCACCCGTTTGTTCGGAAGCTTCACCTCAAGCTCGATCCCCTCTTCCACCGCCTGCTCCTCGGGGTTTTCTGCACCCTCATGGTCATCGAAAAGCTCGGAGAGCTCGCTCTTTTTCTTGCGAGGCTTCGGCGCCACACGCGCAAGCGCAGCACTGCCGCCGCCGAACATCAGCATGAAGAAGCGGTTGAACTCGGTGCCGATCTTCTCAACACCCGCGCCAAACTGTAGGTCGAGCTGCGCGGTGAGTTCAGTGATTAACCCCTCGAGCTTCACCACCGACTCCTCAAGATCGGTGATCTCGCGTGCAAGGAATTCGTCGCGCGACTTCACCTCGTTAAACTCCTTCATCACCTCGTCGTGCCCGCCGCCGCCGAGCTCTTCGAGGCGGATCTTCATTTTCTCAAGCTCGCGGCGGCGGGCACGCTGGGCATCGCGCGGCTCAGCTACAGCCGCAGCAGCAGTGAGCGCTACCCCGTCGCCCCCCACCGTCACATTCTGGTACGCCGTGGCATCGCGCCCGATGAGCGCGACCGCCTCCCGCACCTCTCGATTGAACTCCTCGCGATCGCGCTCGAGCATCTCAGCTTCGCGATCGAGCGTCGCGAGCACCTCAAGCACCTCGCGCTGCCGTCCCATGATGCGGAACACTTCCCGCTCCGCCTGCCTGCTCTCGCTCGCCTCTGCTTCAATCGATGCTTTCAAAGCATTGTACTCGTCCCGGAGTGCTGCCTCTTCTCGCTCAATCTCTGCAAGCGCGCGGTCGTGCTCTTTCTTTTGTGCTACCAGCGACGCAAGCTCAGTTTCAATACGCGCACGCTCCGGCGTTCCGCGATCGAGCCTCGTGGCCTCATTCAGGAAGGAGCGCAGGGTGCGGAGAATGCTGTCGACGAGCTGCCGCAGACCCGCAACGTCGCCAAGCGTGCCGGCGCGCTCGGCCGCCTGCTCCACCGTGGTAACCACACGCTTCACCTCGTCAAAGGGAACGGGCGCCTGAGCAGCGCGGTGCTCTTTCCGTTCTTCCTCCGCCTGTGCACGTTCGAGGTACGCAATCTGACCCTCCGCGCGCCCAGCAGCATGCGAGACCTCCTGTCGCCGCAAGCGCAATGCCGAGAGCTTCTCTTCGAGCGCGACGAGCGCTGCACGCGTGTCATCCTGTTCTGATTTCGAGAGAACATGCTTTGCTGCCTCAAGCTCACGCTCAAGTCCTGCCCGCTCGGCAGTCGGCGCACGCCGCGCTTCTTTGATACGCGCAGCATGATGCTCGATGTAGAGCGATTCGCGCTTAAGGTACTCGGCCATCAGCACAGAGAGCGACTGCCGGAGCTCGACGGCTTTCTCAATTTTCTTCACCTGTCGCTCGAGAAAGCGAAGGTGCGGTTGCACCTCTTTTCTGAGCGACTCGACATGCGCAATGTTCTCCTTC
>CAZKXF010000035.1:0-5138 GCA_964556805.1 uncultured Candidatus Saccharibacteria bacterium | reverse complement strand
CTTCTCGGGAAGTGTGATGGTGCGGTAGTCGACGGCCTGCGGGTGCTGCTCGATAGCAACAATGGGGAATCCTTCACGGCGGGCGCGCTCTACGAACGCGCCCGCCGTTTCAATGTACTCCCAGGCAAGCGCCTGCTCGGCACCGAGCGCTGTCTTGGCGATCTGCGGCTCGGGGCGACCGAAACGGTCAATGGGCGCAGGCGTGGTGCCGACAAGCAAGAGGCCGGCAACCCCCGCAGCATCTGCCGTGCGCATGATCGAACCGACGTTGTGCGCGCTCCGCAGGTTATCGAGCGCAACCCATACCTCACTCTTTGCCTCACTTTTCCCCGTGCGCTTCATACCGCACCATCATACACCTGGGGTACACTGGCTGGTATGCTGAGCGTCTTCCCCATCATGTTCCTCTCGCTTTTGGCGCACGCCATCCTGCGAGTGTTTGTCGGGGGCATCTTCCTCTACCTCTCCTACCAGCACCTGCGCACCAAGCGCATGGAGCTTGCGCAGAAACTCAGCGCCACGGGTGTTTGGATACTCGGCGGATTCGAGCTCGTACTAGGTGTGATGTTTTTTGTCGGCGTTCTTACGCAAATTGCTGCGCTCGTGGCGATGGCACTCTCGCTTTGCATACTCACCTTCCGGCACCGGTTTGCGCACCCCGCTGTTCCGAGCCCAATCTTCTGGGTGCTTCTCTTCGCCGCATCGAGCTCACTTCTCATCACCGGTGCTGGCGCACTCGCCGTCGACCTCCCTATCTGATCGACATCGAGGTAGCTTGTGGTATATTCTTGAGGCGACAGGAAGTCGCGTTTTTAATTTCCTCACCACCGCCCATATGCAAAGCATGTGTGCGGCCAGTTCGGAGAAATGATACACGGGATGTATCATCCTCCTCACATCCGCCCATAGCTCAGCTGGTAGAGCAGCTCCCTTTTAAGGAGAAGGTCCTAGGTTCGATCCCTAGTGGGCGGACACATAAAGAAAAACAGCACCTGCGTGCTGTTTTTCTTTGCATGGCCGAGCCGGAGGCATGTCGCTTGGCGACAGCCGAGGCGGGGTCGCAAGTGCTTGGCGGAATTTCGCGGAGCAGAAACTATGCTTAGCAACTTGTGACGACATGGTTTTACCCGATGGCTTGAGAAGATGCCATAACCCTTCCACATGCCATTTGCTATACTTCCCTCCAATGAACCTCATCACGCTTAATACCTGGGGCGGACGCGGGGGTATCGAGAAGCTTCTCGCTTTCTTTGCGACACACCGCGATACCGACATTTTCTGTCTGCAGGAAATGTGGAACGGCGGTGAAGAAATGGTCGGCAAGCTTGCTGGTGGAGTACCGATGATTGGGGTACAGCCGACGCTCCTTAAAGAAATTCAGAACGTGCTGCCCCATCACCGCACCCTCTTCCACCCGCACCTGCGTGATTTTTATGGGCTCGCCATGCTCATTCACCGCGATATACCAGTCACTACAGAAGGTGAGCTCTTCGTTCATAAAGAGAAAGGCTATGAAAGTGACGAAGATTTAGGGATGCATGCGCGGAACATACAGTACGCGACGATTGAAACTGAAAAAGGTAAGCGCACCATCATAAACTTTCACGGACTCTGGAACGGCAAAGGTAAGAGCGACTCAGAAGACCGCCTGCGACAATCTGAAAATATCTGTGCCTTTATTAAAAATCTAGAAACGCCGTGCATCATCGCCGGTGACTTCAACCTAACGCCGGATACCGAGAGCATCTGCATGCTCGAAAACGCGTCGCTTCGAAATTTAATCAAGGAGTATGGCATCACCTCCACCCGAACGAGTCTCTACAGCAAACCCGAGCGCTTTGCCGACTACGTCCTTGTCGATCCGCGCATCAAGGTCGAGCATTTCGAAGTGCTTCCCGATGAAGTCTCTGATCATGCACCCCTCTTCCTTTCGTTTTAATAGCCATTGACGACATGAAAATCCTGTTCCATACTCTCCCGACGTTCTTCTGCTTCCCACCTATTTTTGAAAGGACGGGGATATGCCTTCGCTCTTCGAACACCTGCCCGGATGCACCCCACTTAAGCCGTGCGCATCCTGCGAGTTCGTCCGGTTCCTCAAGGAGAAGCTCTCTCCCGAAGACTTCAGGAAGATGGCCGAGCTTGCACATCGCATCGGAGAAGCCGCCGAACCAACGACGGCAACTCGGGATGCCGACGACGCCGATCTCGGCAAGTCGGTAGACGACCTCGAGATTTCTGCCCGCGTGCGCAATGTGCTCAAGGGCGCAGACCTGCGCACCATTCGCCAAGTCCTCGAGTGGACCGAGCAGGACTTGCGGCGCTTACCGAACTTTGGGCGGAAGATGCTCGCAGACCTCCAGCTAGGCCTCGCGCGCATCGGACGCCACATCGGAGAGCTTGCCCCGCCGGCAACATGATCGGCTTGCGTGCTCGCCCCCCCCGACGCCTGCCCTCACCGGCAGGCGTCCTCTTTTTATACGTCGAGCACCCAGCGCTCGAGCGCAAGATCAATGTCTACTTTTCCAAGCCGCGCCTCGTGGTAGAGCGTCACGAGTTTTTCAGAGAGCTTTTCAAGCTCCCCGTCTTTGAAGTGCACAGCGCCACGTTGCGCCTTGCTGTAGACAAAGGGCTTCAGGCCCGCTTCTGCTGGACTTTTGGTGAGCGTCACAAGCCGCATGGATTTGAGCTGCCAGTAGAGCGTGCCGATGATTTCTTCGGCGGAGAGACCCTCTTTCTGCGCGCGTACGAGGAGCACCCAGAGCGACTTCTTGTCGCGGCGCGCAAGCGCGTCGGCAAGGGCAAAGGCGTTGAACGGCTCCTTCGCCACATCCGCCTTCACCTCGTGGTACTCCGCTGCCGCAGCTTTCAGGGGCTTGGCCTGTGCGGCAAGGAGCTTCCCTTCGATGAGCACAAAGATGTTTGCCGATTCAGCAAGCGCCGGAGCGTGCTCGACGACGCGCTCGAGCGCGTCTTTTTTCTCAGACGGCGTATCCAGCAGAAACACCTGCGGGGCCTCGCTGCCGCCAAAGAGCGATTGCGCGCCGATGCGGTCGCGCAGAAACTCGTCAGTGCACTCCTCGGCGCTCACGCGCTCGCTGTGCGCCTCCCCTCCCCGCAGCGTATCGAGAAACGCATGCGCCCGAGCGCGCACAGCAACCGCAACTGAACCGGTGAAGACGTAGAGCATAGACACTTAGAGGTGCTCGAGCGAGCCCCAGTCGCGGCCCACCTTCGCCTCGGTTGCAATAGGCACGCCGAGCGCCTTCTCTTTTGGAAACGCCTCCTCCATGATGCGCTGCAAGACCGGTACGATCTGTGCCACATGCGATTGTTTGACCTCGAAGAGCAGTTCGTCGTGAACCTGCAGGAGCATCCGTACCTCGTCGAGCAATCCCTCCTTTTTTAAATGCTCGTGAATGCGCACCATCGCGATGCGCACCACATCACCCTCGGTGCCCTGAATAGGCGCGTTGATGGCCATGCGCTCAGCCGATGAGCGAATGAACGGCAGGCTCGAACGGATGCCCTCAAAGTAGCGGCGGCGGCCGAAGAAGGTTTCCGTGTAGCCGTGCGTTCGGGCAAACCCCTTCACCTCCTCAAGGTACTCCGCAAGCCGCGTGAAGGTGTTGAAGTAGGCATTGAGAAACTCCTGCGCGTCGGCCCGGGAGGTCGACTCGCCCAAATTCTGCCGCAGCGCGTTGACGCCCATGCCGTAGAGGATGCCGAAGTTGATGACCTTTGCGCGGCGTCGCATCTCGCGGTCGACCTCACTCTCTGCTACGCCGAAGACGCGCGATGCTACCGCACTGTGCACGTCTTCTCCGTTTTTGAAAATCTCGATGAGCTTCTCGTCGCCCGAGAGAATGGCGGCAAGCCGCAGCTCTATCTGCGAGTAGTCGATCGCGACGATACGGAAACCGCGCGCCGCAACGAAGGCCTTGCGGATTGCCGCGCCCTCTTCCGAACGGATGGGGATGTTCTGCAGGTTAGGGTTCTGGCTTGCCATGCGGCCGGTGGTGGTGCCGGCCTGCAGGAAGGTGGTGTGGAGCCGGCCGTCCTTCCCCACCATGCCGGGCAGATTGTCGATGTAGGTTGAGAGGAGCTTCTGCACCTCGCGGTACCGAAGGATATCCGGAATGATGGGGTGCTGGTCGGCAAGTTTGGCAAGCTCCGATTCGCGCGTGGAGCGCTGCCCCGTAGAGGTGCGCTTCTGGTTTTTGAGCGAGAGCCCGAGGCCGTCGTAGAGAACGTTTGCAAGCTGCCGCGGCGAGTTGAGGTTGAACTCCATGCCGGCCGCCTTGTAGATGCGCGCCTCCATGCGCGCAAGCTCTTTATGGAGCCGCACCGAGAGCTCGGCAAGGTAGGGCCGGTCGAGTGCGATACCCATCGCTTCCATGCGGGTGAGCACCTCAATTAAGGGCAGCTCGATTGTGGTGTAGAGCTCGGTGAGGCCCTTCCCGTTGAGCTCGCGGAGTATGAGCTCGCTCGCCTCCCTGAAGGTCTCGGTCTTTGCGGTGCTGTGGCCGTAGTCAATGATGTCTTCCTCGGTGGGATTCGTGATATCGGAGTGCAGAATCCAGAGTGCGAGCCCCACCTTGCGTACCTCGTCCTTGGTTACCGCTTCGCGCACCGGCTCATCGGGCTCCGGTTCGGCCCCAGCGTGTGCAAAGAGCGTACGCACGCGAGCGGCGAGCGTTCGGAATCCGAATTCCGAGAAGAGATCGAGTACCTTCTTCGTGTCGAGCTTCTCACGCCAGGTCTCCTTCGGCAGCTCGAAGTTTACCGGCGCATCGCGGCGGATGGTTGCGAGCATCTTTGAAAACTGCGCTTCCTCCTCGTGCTCGCGCAAGAGCGCAATGACGCGCGGCTTGACGCCTGCCGCAAGAAACGCTGCATCGCCCTTGGCGAGCTTCTTGTAGATCGCATCGATGCTGCCGAAAGTTCCGATGAGCTCGGTTGCGGTCTTCTCCCCGATGCCCGCGACGCCGGGAATGTTATCCGAAGGGTCGCCCCGCAGGCCCTTGTAGTCGGGAATGAGCTCGGGCCCGAAGCCGTAGCGCTCCTCCACCGTCTTCTCGTCGTAGAGAATGGTGTCTTTGATGCCCTTGCGCAAGGTGTAGACCTGCACCTTCTTC
>CAZKXF010000034.1:0-5895 GCA_964556805.1 uncultured Candidatus Saccharibacteria bacterium | reverse complement strand
CTATTCGAAGGCCTCATGCTGACCCTTACCGGTTTGCGCGACGTGACACTCGGTCTCGGCGCGCTGCTTGCCGACGCTGTCACGCTGGATGCGGATCTCTCGCAGGTAGCCGGGCCGGTGGGTATCGTTGGCCTTGTCGATGACGCCTCTGCGCTCGGCATCTCTACACTCTTGATGTTCACTGCCTTCATTTCGCTTAACCTCGCGGTCATTAACCTCTTTCCGTTTCCTGCACTCGACGGTGGCCGGCTCCTCTTTGTCCTCATTGAGAGCATCAAAGGATCACCAATTCCGGCGCGGGTTGCCTACTACGCAAACGCAACCGGTTTTGCGCTCCTCCTTGTGCTCATGGTTGCAATTACCTTCAACGACATCCTGCGGCTTGGATAGGGCGGTCGCGCAAAAGAGAAGCCGCCTCTTTTGACCCTACCTGCATTTGGCCGTACAATGCATCTGCTATGCGCCAATCTCAACTCTTTACCCGGACCAGAAAAGAAGCCCCGTCGGACGAAGTTTCAAAAAACGCGCAGCTTCTCATTCGCGCTGGCTACATTCACAAAGAAATGGCAGGCGTGTACAGCTACCTGCCCCTCGGACTGCGGGTCCTCGGGAAAATCGAAGCGATCATCCGCGAAGAGATGAATGCTATCGGCGGGCAGGAGCTCCTCATGCCGTCCCTGCAGGATCCGAACCTCTGGAAGAAAACAAATCGATGGGACGATGAGGTCGTGGATGTATGGTTTAAGTCCGAGCTGCAGGCGGGAGGCGAGGTTGGTTTTGCGTGGACACACGAGGAGACCATCACGCAGCTCATGACGCAGTACGTGCGCTCGTATAAGGATCTGCCGCTCTTTGCGTACCACATGCAGAACAAGTTCCGCAACGAGGTGCGCGCAAAGAGCGGCATTATGCGTACGCGCGAATTTATCATGAAAGACCTCTACTCCTTTGCGCTCACGCAGGAGCAGCATGACGCGTTCTACGCGAGCTGTGCTGCGGCGTACGGTCGCATTTTCGACCGGGTCGGTATTGGGCACAAAACCTACAAAACCTTCGCTTCAGGTGGTGCCTTCTCGCAGTTTAGCCATGAATTTCAGACCCTCTCAGAAGCCGGTGAAGACGTGGTGTACGTTTCGGAAGAGAAGGGGGTTGCCGTGAATGAAGAGGTGCTTGAAGTTGCCGATCTCTCCGAGCTCGGCGTCACCCGAGAAGAGCTGGTCCAAAGAAAGAGCATCGAGGTAGGGAACATCTTTTCGCTCGGCACCAAGTTTTCAGAAGCACTCGGCCTTGTGGTCAGCGATGAAGCGGGCGCAGCGGTGCCGGTATTCATGGGTTCGTACGGCATTGGACCGGCGCGGTCCATGGGTACCGCGGTGGAACTCTATGCGGACGAGAAGGGTATTGTCTGGCCCGAGAGTATCGCGCCGTTTGCGGTGCACCTTGTCGCGCTCAATACGGATGACGCGGAAATGCGCGACTACGCCGACGGCATCTACGAGTCGCTTACGCGGCGGGGGATTGAAGTGCTCTACGACGACCGCGAGGCGCGAGCCGGAGAGAAGTTTGCCGACAGTGATCTTATCGGTATACCGTACCGGGTGGTGGTGAGCAAGAAAACGAAAGAGCAAAACGCGTTTGAGGTCGTAGCGCGTGCGACGGGCGAGACAACTTACCGAACGGAAGAGCAGCTCAGCGAGCTGCCGCGCGTTGATGCTTAGACGATGCCCAAGCTCCCCTTTCTCGACCGTATATTTGACGCCCTCTCCACGGATATTGGTATTGATCTCGGTACTGCCAATACGCTCGTGTATGTGAAGGGGAAGGGTGTGGTGATTAACGAGCCCACCATCGTTGCCGTTAATCACAAAACGGGCCAGCTCGTCGCCGTCGGCACGGAGGCCAAGGGTATGCTCGGCCGCACGCCCTCACACATCGAGGTAGTGCGTCCGCTCGTCGAAGGCGTCATCTCCGACTTCGAGGTGACTGAAGAAATGCTCACCTACTTCATCGCGAAGGTGCGCGCGACCACGCGCACGCTCATTCCACCTCGCGTACTGGTCGGCGTGCCCTCAGGGATCACCAACGTCGAGATGCGCGCGGCGCGAGATGCCGCGCGCAACGCAGGCGCTCGAGAGGTGCTCTTGATCGAAGAGCCGATGGCAGCAGCCATCGGCTCAAAGCTCCCTATCTCAAAAGCGATGGGCAACATGATTGTCGACATGGGCGGTGGTACTACCGACATCGCGGTAATATCGCTCAATGGCATCGTGACGGCGCGTAACCTCCACATTGCCGGCGATCACCTCAACGAGGACATTGTGAGCTACATCCGTAGCCAGTTTAAGGTACTCATCGGCGAGCGAACGGCGGAAGAGGTGAAAATGGCGCTGGCCGCCATTGTCGTGGATCCAAGCGAGATGCACGAGGTCGTCGTACGCGGCCGCGACGTCGTCACAGGCCTTCCGCGCGAGGTAGTCATCACGGACAGCGACGTCCGCGAGGCGATCGCGGGCGGCATCGACTCTATCGTAGAGGCAGTGCGCGATGTCCTCGAAGAGACGCCCCCAGAGGTCCTTGCCGATATCATGCAGCGCGGCATCTACCTCACCGGAGGCGGCGCTTTAATTCCGGGTGCGGCACGACTGCTCGAGGAGCTCATTAGCGTACCGGTTATTATCGTGCCAGATCCGCTGCGTGCCGTAGTACGAGGTACCGGCATCGTGCTTGAAAATCTTGATGCGTATGCAGACATTCTCATATCAAATGAAGAAGCGCTCTCGCCCCGATTCACCTAACCGGTGGCGGATGGGCATCTTTCTGGCCATCGCATGCCTCGGCTTTTTAGCGCTTTCGCTCTTTCGCGGCGGCGTGGGTGCAGCCGCCTCGCTGCTGCTCACTCCGCTCACTGAGGCGCGAGCCTGGTATCAAACCTCAACCGCAACGCTCCCCTCGTACCTGCGCACGAAAGGGGCGCTGATTGCAGAAGTGCAGTCGCTGCGCCGAGCCGTTGCGGAGCAAGAAACGGGAGCACTTCTTGCGGCGCAGCGTCGTGCGGACGAGACGTCCCCTTACGACGGCTTCGAGCAGCGCTCTCCCGATCGCATTGCTGCCGAAGTGCTGCTGCGCCCCAATCGCCTGCCGTACGATACGCTTCTCATCGATGCAGGGAGTGCGGAGGGTGTGGTTCGAGGCGCGGCAGTCTACGCACATGGCGGTGCTGTGCTCGGTACGGTCGAGCGAGCCTATGAGCGCAGCGCGCTCGTGCGACTGGTGACCGCACCCGGCGTCTGGGCAAGTGCGTACGTGTTTGGACCAAACATTTTTACGGAAACAGAAGGTATGGGTGGCGGCACGCTGCGTATCAGCGTGCCGCAGGGTGTGCCCCTTACCGCAGGCGACATCGTGATGCTGCCGGCGGGCGGCAGCGGTGTGTACGGTCGCATCGTCGAGGTGGTCTCCCAAGAGTCGAGTCCATACCAATACGGCTACGTCAGTTCTCCCGTTTCGTTGCAGTCACTTCGGTTCGTTGAAGTGGCGCGCACGGTTGTACCTGAGATCAGCTACGTTGAAGCGGCGGCGGTTGTTGCAACAGCATCAAGTACGATCTTGAGGGTGGATGTGCCCGACGGTG
The DNA here is from genome assembly GCA_964556805.1 of uncultured Candidatus Saccharibacteria bacterium. Classification (GTDB taxonomy): domain Bacteria; phylum Patescibacteriota; class Minisyncoccia; order Phycocordibacterales; family UBA918; genus JACQKD01. The sequence goes on along the minus strand of CAZKXF010000034.1, from coordinate 2,264 downwards.
TTCTCGTCAGCACCTCAACAGCCACCACTACCGACGGAGTGCAGGCGGCAGAATAATCCTGGTATGCGTTTTCTTTTTTTTATTTTTCTCATCCTCCTCACGCTCTCACTGCCGTGGTGGGCAATTATACCGCTCTGGCTGCTCTACGCTTTCCGCTACACCGCGTACGAACTTGTGGTGTTCGGCGTCCTGCTTGATGCATACGTTGGGGCAGGTACGCCGTTCCACGTTGTCTACACCGGGATTGCTACGCTCTCCTGCATTGGCATGGAGTGGCTGAAGCCGCGGATGGTAACCAGTGAATTGCACTAAGGTATGCTTCCTCGAGCAAAAAAGAAACGCAGAGCCGCTGCCCGCAAACGCCGGCGAGCCATCGAACTCGATGAAGTCTTCAGCGATGCCTCGAACCTCTCGTCGTTCGATCGCAACCGCCTGGAGGGTCGGCTGGAACTGCCGGTAGCGCGCAGCAGTATTATCGGCGTGGGGGTGGTCTTCTGCTGCATCGCCCTTGTCTTTTTCGGTCAGGTGTTCCGGCTGCAGATCATAGAGGGAAGCACCTTCAGAGAGCGCAGCGAGAATAATCGTCTGGATCAGTCCATTCTCATCGCCGAGCGCGGGGTGATCTACGACCGCAACGGTGAGCGCTTGGCCTGGAACAAGGAGGATAAGGACCTCAGCGGATTTGCGGGGCGCGCATACAGCGAGCGACGAGGACTCGGGCAGCTGTTGGGGTACGTGAGCTACCCAAAGAAGGACACCTCGGGTTTCTACTTCCGCACCGAGTACGAGGGTATCAGCGGCATTGAAGCGTGGTACGACGAGCTCCTTGCAGGTACCAACGGCGAACAGCTCGTCGAGATCGATGCAACGCACGAGGTGATCTCTGAGCATGTCGCACGGCAGTCGGTACCCGGAGAATCCATCACGCTCTCCATCGATGCCGAGTTCTCTGAGGTGCTGCACGATGCGCTCGCCAGCACCTCAGCCGAGCAGCATTTCCGCAGCGGCGCGGCCGTGGTGATGGACGTGCATACCGGAGAGATTATTGCACTCGCCAACTATCCCTCGTACGATCCTGAAGTGCTCGCTAAAGGAGCCGATCGGGAGGCGATTAACGCGCTCAACAGTGATCCTCGGCTACCCTTCATGAACCGCATCATGACGGGGCTCTACACTCCCGGCTCTGTCGTAAAGCCCTTTGTTGCGTACGCAGCGCTCGCAGAGAACCTCATCGATCCGCACAAAATCATTGTGAGCACCGGATCCATCCGTGTGCCGAATCCGTACAATCCCAGTAACCCGTCCATCTTCAACGACTGGCGAGCGCACGGCGCGGTGGATATGCGCCGCGCCATTGCCGTTTCATCGAATGTCTACTTTTACGCGATCGGCGGAGGCTTCGGCGATCAGCCAGGCCTGGGAATTAGTAAAATAAATGAGTACATGCACCTCTTTGGGTTTGGCGAACCAACGGGTACGCCGCTCTCAGGCGGACAAGCGGGGGTCGTGCCGAACCCAGCGTGGAAGAAAGAGGTATTCGACGACGAGTGGCGCCTGGGCGACACCTACAACACCGCTATCGGACAGTTTGGCTTCCAGGTGACGCCGCTGCAGATGCTCAGAGCCTACGCGGCCATCGCCAACGGCGGCCGCATGGTCACGCCGCACTTCGTGACTGACGAATCTGCCGAGTCGTACGATCTCCACCTGAACGCTGAGCACCTTGCGGTTGTACGCGAGGGCATGCGGCAGGCGGTGCTCGATGGTACGACGCGCGCGCTCAATCGCAGCGATGTCGCATTTGCGGGGAAAACAGGTACCGCGCAGATCGGTGCGAACAACGAGTTTATCAATTCCTGGGCAGTTGGTTTTTTCCCGTACGAAGAGCCGCGCTATGTGTTTGTAACGCTCCTCGAGCAGGGGCCGCGCACCAACCTCTTCGGTTCGGCGCCAACGATGAGTAAGGTGGTGAACTGGCTCGTGCGCAATAGGCCGGGATACGTTGGCTCACCGACAAGCGAAACGACGCAGTGACGGCTGCGCGCGTACGTACACCGTTTGACTTCAGGATGACCCCACGTATAATGATGCACGATTTCGTTAATCATTTTTTGACACCATGGCAGATTCACACGAGGCGTTCTTGACACCGGAGAAGTTCGAGGAGCTCAAAAAAGAACTTGAGCACCTCAAGACGGTGCGCCGAAAAGAGGTCGCCGAGTCGCTTGAATACGCCCGCAGCTTAGGAGACTTATCGGAAAACG
>CAZKXF010000033.1:0-5947 GCA_964556805.1 uncultured Candidatus Saccharibacteria bacterium | reverse complement strand
CAGGCAACCTCGCGCGCGGGGGCAGAGCACAAATTTAAAGGAGGCTTGGCTGACCACTCGGAAAAAGTGGTGCAGTACCATACCGCAACACACCTGCTCTTGGCAGGCCTCCGGAAGGAGCTCGGCGAGCACGTACACCAGGCCGGTTCCAATATTACCGGCGAGCGGCTGCGCTTCGACGTTACGCACCCAGAGAAAATCGATCGGGAAACGCTCGACCGCGTCGAGCAGTACGTTAACGATGCAATTGCCGCTGGTGCGCGTGTCTCCACTGAGACTATGAGCAAACAGGATGCAGAGAAGGATCCGACGGTCGAGGGCAGCTTCTGGGATCGCTACCCTGACGAGGTGAAGGTATACACCGTGAAGGACGAGCACGGCACCGTGTACTCACGAGAACTCTGCGGCGGGCCGCACGTTGAGAACACCGCTGCTCTCACCGGCACCTTCAAGATTGTGAAAGAAGAGTCATCGGCTGCCGGCATTCGTCGCATTAAAGCGGTACTTGAATAGTAAGTACCTACCAACTGGTGCGCCATGTACCACCGCGGCGCTCATACCCACACCGTACGTACAGTACCTGCAAATATAGCCTATACTACAGGTACTATGGAGTGGCTCTCTTTTGGTGCACGTGCGTCAACCTATGGTGTCGTGGTGGACATCGGCTCTGGAAGTGTTGGCGCCAGTATCGTGCGCTTTGATCGTACCAGTGCTCAGCCGGAAGTACTCTCCACGCACCGGGAGTTCATGCCTCTGCGCGGAAGTGAAAACCCTGAAGATCGCATACGGCATATGCGCCATGCGCTCTTTACCGTTATGCTCGCACTCTCCCAACGGGGTGCGGCCCGCATGCGAGCGCAGGGTGTGCGAGCGCCGCTCACACGTCTCTTTGTCTCCTGCACGGCGCCCTGGGCCTACACTGCTACCCAGATGATTCACTTCGAGCGAAAGGAGCCTTTTGCCGTGACCAAGGAATTGGTCGACAGCATCGTAGCGCACGCTGCGCAGAAAGAGGAAGCCACAGCGGGAGATCCTCACCTCGTTTTTTCAAAACTCGGTATGCAAATGGTGGAACGCAGCGTTGTCGACGTTATGGTGAATGGCTACACCGTGAGTGAGCCCTATGGCAAAGCCGCAACTGAGCTTGACGTAGCCCACCTCCGAGGATTGGTGCCAACGGCTGTAGTGACAGCACTCTCAGAAGTGCAGCGTAATATTCTCTCCGATGTACCGCTTGCTGTACGAACCTCTGCACTGGTACTGTACTGCGTCTTTCGTGATGTCTATCCCGACCTCAAGCACGCACTGATAGTTGAGGTATCGGGGGAAGCGACCGAATGTTCGCTCATGCGCAATGAGATACTCTATGAAACAACCAGTATTTCGCGTGGCATGCACACGCTCACGCGAGAAGTTGCTACACAGTTTAAGGTTATTCCCGAAGAAGCTCGCACCTACCTTCGCTCGTATAAGCAGGACGCGCTCACCAAGCAGCAAGAAACGAAGTTGGGGGAGGTAAACGCGCGCTACGCTGCCGCCCTGGAGAGCGCACTCGCGAATCTCAGAGAGCGATACCCACTGCCCCGAACCGTCTTCCTTCTCATCGATCAACCAATGCAACCGTTCTTTACTGAAGCGCTGCAGGGAGCACTAGCTAAGGTTGGCGGGGGAGATGACCGCGTCATTCGTCCTATTACACCGATGCAAGCCGAGCGATTTGCCCGCTTTGCTGAGGGGACCACTCCCGATCCGCGCCTTGCTATTACCGCGCGCTTTTTCCACAAACTTCACGCCTGCGGCGAAATAGATAATTAAGCGAAGAGGGTATACTATAGACACTATATGGCAGACCAGAAATGGAACTTGGGAGATATCCGCCCCCCTGAACGCAGCGACCGCCCACGCCGCAGACGCGCAGCTCCCGCCCCGGTGAAAGCCCGCACGCGCCACGTAGATGCAACTGACCTACGGGAAGAACCGGTCGTCGCGGAGGAACGGCCTCGGACGAAAAATCGGCGAGCGCCGCGAAAGAGACGATGGGTCCTGTTTCTTCTCCTCCTGGCCGTACTCATCGCTCTCTGCGTCGTCACGTCGTTTCTCCTGCAAGGCGCAGACGTTACTGTCTATCCAAAGACCCGTGACGTGAATGTACAAGCGGAATTTGCCGCCTCCCTTAACCCCACCGAAACCACCTTGGGATACGAGCTCATGACCCTCGAGGAGGTGGGGGAACGAACCGTTGCGGCAACCGGTGAAGAGAAGGCAGAGCAGCAAGCTACCGGTGAAATTACTATCTACAATGGGCACAGCACGGAGCCGCAGCGGCTAATCCGCAATACCCGGTTTGAATCGAAGGATGGTAAGGTGTTTCGTATTGCCGAGTCTGTGGTTGTACCCGGCTATACCACGGTAAATGGGGCCCGCGTGCCGGGCCGCATAACCGCAACAGTATTTGCAGCCGCTGCGGGCGAAGAGTACAACATTGAACCGACCCGCTTTACCATACCCGGGCTCATCGATAACAAGGCGCAGTTCGAGAACATGTACGCTGAGTCCCAGGCGCCGATGCGCGGAGGATTTGTGGGTACGCGACTCATCGTGGCAGATAACGATTTGGCCGACGCTCGAGCAGCCATGCAGGCAGAGCTGCAAACCAGGCTCCAAAATAAGCTTGCTGAAGCCCGACCTTCTGGATTTGTCGTGTACGATAGCGCGGTACGAATCCGCTTTGAGCAGATGCCGTCAGAAGATGCCGGAAACGGGCAGGCGGTACTTGTCGAGCGCGGCATACTCGAGGTACCGCTCTTCGAAGAGGCCTCCTTTGCCGCCTTCATTGCTCGAAGTACCGTACCTGGGTACGAAGACGAGCCGGTCCGTTTAGACGATCCGTACCGGCTCACCTTCAGCTACCAACCACTTGCAACCTCAACCACCACCGTTGCAACAGGCGATGCTGATTTGGGCTCACGGGTACCTGATCCCTTCAGTTTTTCTCTTACCGGTCACACACTAATTGTCTGGGACTTCGAGGAAAACCAGCTGCGGGAGGATCTCGCTGGAGTGGCCAAGACAGCGTTGCCGACCATTATGGGAGGGTACCCCGCTATCAGTAACATTCAGACTACCATTCGACCTTTCTGGAGACAATCATTTCCTGAATCTGTCAATGATATAAGGATTATCGAAGTGGTAGGGGGGCAAGAGTAAGCTTATTAAAACGCACGCCTGGTTGACTATTTCCAGCCTACCTGGTAGATTAGTAATCGCTTGATGCAAGAACAGCCCAAGGAGGAAGGACTCGTCTATGGAACGGTCGAGGAAGCGTTGCCTAATACGCTTTTTCGCGTTACAGTCGACGAGGGAGAGACTATCCTTGCGTACCTTGCTGGCAAGATGCGCAAGTTCCGAATTCGGGTACTCGTAGGCGACCGGGTGGCGCTGGTAGTCGATAAGTACGGCGGTAAGGCACGCATTACGAAGCGATTGTAGGAGAGCGCATGAAAGTTCGATCATCGGTAAAAAAAATGAGTCCGGATGACAAAATCGTACGCCGACGAGGGCGTATTTACGTGATCAATAAATTGAAACCTCGCCACAAGCAGCGACAAGGGTAAGAGTAAATTTTTATACACATGCGTATTGCCGGCATCACTATTCCTGATAACAAGCAGCTTGCCTACGGTCTTACCGCGGTCTACGGTATCGGCGTGAGTCGCGCTACCATGATCCTCGACTCACTGGGCATATCAGCTACCAAGCGCCCGGGCGAGCTCACCACGGACGAAGAGAACGCTATCAGGGAAAAGGTTGAGGCACTCACCATTGAGGGGGAGCTCAGGCGAGAGGTTGCTGCGAACGTCAAGCGCTTGAAGGATATCAAAGCGTACCGAGGAACCCGGCACGCAAAGCGCTTGCCGGCCCGTGGTCAGCGTACGCGTACGAACGCCCGTACTCTCAAGGGAGTCCGCAAAACGATGGGGTCCGGACGCCGCAAGCTCGAGAAGACCTAATTGACAGACACACCAGATCGCAATTGACCTATGGGTAAGAAACGAATCATAAAAAAAAGTGGTAGCGCAGACTCGCAGAGCACATCGCGAGCGCTTGCCCGGATGCCGAAAAAGAAGGTAGAGAGCGGCATTCTCAACGTGCTTGCTACGTTCAACAACACTATCGCGACCCTGGCAGATGCGAAAGGCAATGCGCTCATCAGTGCTTCGAGCGGAGCCATTGGATTCAAAGGCTCCCGAAAAAGTACGCCGTTTGCAGCAGCAAAGGTGGGAGAAATTATCGGAGAGAAAGCCCAACAGATGGGAATGCGCGAGGCGATGGTAGTGGTTAGAGGTGTTGGAGCCGGACGGGAGTCGGCGCTGCGTGCTTTTGCCGGTAAAGGGATCGTTATTACTCGTATCAGCGACCGGACGCCCGTGGCCTTTAACGGGCCGCGTGCGCCCAAGCCGCGTCGCGTCTAGGGTAATGCTTACATTTATATGATCACGGGACCAAAATTCAAGATATGCAAGCGACTGGGCGGAGCCGTTTTTGAGAAGTGCCAGACGCAGAAATTTGCGCTTGCTGAGGCGCGCCACAGCAAGCAGACGACCCGGGGACGCCGTCCCGGAGCCATGAGCGACTACAAGCGGCAACTTTTGGAGAAGCAGAAGATGCGCTACCAGTACGGCCTCTCGGAGAGTCAGCTCGAGCGCTACGTGACAGGCTCGGTGGGCGGCGGGACTGAAGATCCGGCGCGTGCGCTTATGGCGCGACTCGAATCCCGTCTCGATAGCATCGTCTACCGTTTCGGCCTCGCGAAAACTCGCCGCCTCGCTCGCCAGATGGTATCGCACGGGCACATTACCGTAGACGGTCGCAAGGTAACCGTTCCGTCCTTCCAGGTAACGCCCGGCCAGATCGTGGCGGTGCGGGAAGGCAGCAGGCAGTCGGTACTTTTTGCTGGTGTGGCCGAGGAGTACAACCCAGGCATTCTGCCGAACTGGGCGCAGTTTGATAGTAAGGCACTCTCGGGCAGCATTACAGCCGCGCCAACACTCGAGCCCACCGAACTAATTTTTGACCTCGAACAGGTACTCGAGTACTACAGCCGTTAGAGGAGCAGCTAACCCACGTAACTCATTCACCATGCTTGAAACACACGTCACGCTACCATCGAAACCTCGCGTTGTGCGCGAAGAGGAATCGACAGGAATTTACGAGATCGACGGGCTTTACCCCGGTTACGGCCACACCCTCGGCAATTCGCTTCGACGCATCATCCTCTCATCGCTTCCCGGCGCGGCTATTACGCAGGTGAAGATCGAGGGTATCCAGCACGAATTTTCTGCACTCGATGGCGTAAAAGAAGATGTACTGACTATTCTCCTGAACCTCAAGCGTGTGCGTATTAACATGCACGCTGATACGCCGCTCACCATGAGCCTCAAGAGTACCCAACCCGGTGTTGTGACTGCTGCCTCAATTACGGCTCCGAGCCAGATCGAGATTCTCAATCCTGAGCAGTATATCGCCGAGGTAACCTCCAAGGGTGCAGCTCTTGATCTTGAGATGACCGTCGAGCGGGGATTGGGGTACGTTGCGCGTGAAGTGCATCAGAAGGATAAGGTAGATATCGGCACGGTCGCCCTTGACGCCGTCTTCACACCAATCCGCCGGGTAAACTATGAGGTCGAGAATATGCGCGTAGGTGATCGAACCGATTACAACCGTCTTCGCGTGTTTATCGAAACTGACGGGACACTCTCGCCGCGCCAGGCCCTCGAGCAGTCGATCGAAATTATGATCAACCAGCTCAAGGCGGTAATCGGCTTTCAAGAGAAAGCTGAAGAGGTGCCTTCGGTTGCAGCAGCTGCCGCTCACCCTGAGGATGCAGAGCCTGATGTAGACGTCTTGAAGACCCGCATCGAGGCGCTCGACCTTTCAACCCGTA
>CAZKXF010000032.1:0-6046 GCA_964556805.1 uncultured Candidatus Saccharibacteria bacterium | reverse complement strand
ACTGCGGTCCCGGCTTTAATGGAAACCATGACCTCGCGGATGTGTACAAGACGATCGAGAGCGACATCAAGAACGGGTTTGACCTCATCCACATCGACTTCTGTCACTTTCAAGGTACGCGCGACGAGCAGCTTGCTGAATCGAAGCGCGTCATCGAATTTTGCTACTCACTCAATCCAACAATCGCGCTTGAGATCGGCACCGATGAAAATACTGGCGCAAGCTACAGCCTCTCAAACATCGATGAAATCAGCGAGGAGATCGACTTTTTCCAAGCGTTCTGCTCTCCCGAATTTTTTGTCGTGCAGACCGGCACCATCGTAAAAGAGATCGGCCAAGCTGGGTACTACAACGAGCAGTTCGTTAACGACGTCAGCGAGCTCCTTAAGGCTAAAGGCCTCAAGCTCAAAGAGCACAATGCCGACTACCTACCCAAAGCAGATATCCAAAAGCGGGTGGGCGTCGTCGACTGCATGAACAACGCGCCGCAGTTTGGCGTCGTACAGACTGCAACCGTGCTCAGCAAGTGCCTGGCCTACGGCATCAGCTTCGACAGCTACCTTGACCTCGTGTACCGGGAGATGAAGTGGAGAAAGTGGATGCACCACAATATGCCTGAAAACAAGATGCTCTGCTTCCTCATCGCCGGGCACTACCACTTTGCTTCCGATGAGTACCGGGAAATCATCCGGCAGCTTGAGGAACGCGAAGATATCAAAGAGACGCTCATTGATGCTGCCGGCGAAATCATTGCCCACTACGTCGAGGAGTAACCTATGCTCGAAGGTAACACCATACTCATCACAGGGTCCTCGCGCGGCATCGGCGCCGCTATCGCGCGGCTCGCGGTAGTCTATGGGGCCAAGGTAATTCTCCATGGCAAAGCCGAGTCGGAAAAGCTTGCGCGCATTGCCGCAGAACTCCGTGCACCGTACATAGTGTGCGATCTGCGTGATGCAGAGACGACGAGCGCAGCGATTGAGCCGCTTGGCGCTATAGACGTCCTCGTCAACAGTGCAGGCATCAACCCATCAAAGACCTTTGCGGAGCTCACGCCGGAAGACTGGCAGGATATTTTTGCCGTGAACGTCTTCGGCCTCGTGCACGCCTCGAAAGCTGTCCTTCCCATCATGCAGAAGCAGCGATCAGGGTCCATCGTCAACATCTCTTCGATAAAGGGGTACGGGTCTGTCTCGGGCAAGCCCGCCTATGCGGCATCCAAGGCCGCAGTTATGCGCATCACCACGAGCATGGCGGAGGAGTACGCGCCGTATACTATTCGAGTGAACAGCGTGGCACCCGGCTTTACGGAAACCGAGATGACTGCCCGTACCCTCTCGCCAAAAATCGAGGAGCAGATTGATGCGATTCCGCTTGGACGCATGGCAACCCCCGAGGAGGTGGCCGAGGCCGTGCTGTTTCTCGCAAGCAACAGAGCTCGCTACATAACCGGGCAGGTACTCGCCGTTGACGGTGGGTACAGCATCGCCGGATAAATTATACGTAACAGTACGCATAGGTATGGCAATAACAGAACGAAAGGATTGGATCCAGCCGGAAGAAAAAACAAAAGCGGTGGTGAAGCCCTGGGGCAACGGCACTATTGACGGCATTGAGGGTGTGGGAGAGCTGTGGCTCAATTACGACAAGGGCGAGAACGTGGGCGACAGGGAAAAGAAGTACGTGTTTAAAAAACTTTTCGTGAAAGCGGGCACGCGCATGAGCTTCCAGTACCACGTCAATAAGCTTGAGACCAACCACCTCATACACGGCGAGGCGGAGGCATGGCTTGAGAATGAGGCGGGAGAAATAGAAAAGAGCCTCGTCGTTGCCGGCGACTCGTGGACCATTCCCTGCGGGCGGAAGCACCGCATCGTGGCGATCACCGACATGGTCATGCTCGAGGCGTCAACGCCGGAAGTCGATGATGTCGTCCGGATCGAAGATGACACCAACCGCTCCGACGGCCGCATCGAGAATGAGCACCAAAAATAAATAGCGTACCTAGCAAACGAATGGCCCGCCGGCGCTTGGTAGCGCCGGCGGGCATGTGTGCAGGATAATCGCGGGACTACCCATGCACCGAGAGCAGGTGCTTGCCGGGCATACTGATCGCGCGGCGTAGTGGGTGCCTGGGGTTCGCGAGATGCAGCAGCGCCATCGCGAACATTTGGAAGTAGTGAACCTGCTATACGGCCGACCCTCCTCGGTCTTGCCGAACTGGTCGATGATTGCGCGGGCCGTCATCCAGCACATATCCTTGACCTCACCGTCGGTTTGATGCGACGGCGTCTTCCTCGTGAGGTTCGCCGCAAACAGAGGCAGTACGAATGCAACATCCGGCTCTGCTTCCTGCTCAGAGATGGTGAGCATGCAATAGCCTGAGCCAAGAATTGCCGCTGTCGATCGATAGATGGCCGGACCGATGGAGGTTATATACGCAAGATCCGTGTCCGGATCGAGCACGTACCCGGTTTCCTCCAGGACTTCGCGAGCGGCACCGTCGTGGATATCTCGGTCGGTGACCTGAAGAAACCCGCCATGGTGGGCCTGCAGTTGGCCAACGTCGGCACCCCTGACTCGCTCGGTCACCAACCACTCGTAGGCATCGAGCACATTTCCGCCGCCGAGGTGGCGGTAGCAGAAGGTGGCCACGACCGCATCAACGAGCGGATCCTTCCAGGCCTGACTAGCCGCAAGCTGTGCGGCAAGCGTCATGTCTTTTCGCGCCATGGCGAGACACTCCTTTCGCTTCACAGTGGTGAGTACTATATTCTTTTACTATTATACCATATTTAAATATAAAAATCAATAGGCTGTTTCTTCCTTAAAAGCATATACAATTAGGGCTGCTGTGAAAAAAGTTACCAACTACACGGTCCGGGAAAAGAGCCTGCTCACCGGCAGGGAAAACCTTGAGCACCTCTACACCTTCAACGACTTCCCCGTCTTCATGGGTTGCGTCGATACCCTGCAGTCGGAAGACATCGTTGCTGACATGGTATGGGACATCTGCAGGGACAGCGGCATCATCCAGCTTCGCAAGCTCCTGCCGCTTGAGGTGCTCTATCTCAACCAGCACAACGACGGCACGGGAACTGTGTGGAAGGAACACTACAAGGCATTCGCCGAATTTCTTCATGCGTACGCACCAAAGAAGGTGCTCGAAATCGGCGGCGCGCACGACCAGATTGCGCGCAACTACCGGGCGCTCGACCCAGTGACAACCTGGACCATCGTTGAGCCGAATCCCGAGCACATCGCAGATCCAAGTATTACCGTCGTCAAGGCGTGGTTTGACGACACCTTCACCATTGCGGAAGAGTTTGATACCATCATCCACTCCCACGTCTTTGAGCACACCTACGACCCCGCCGCGTTCATCGAGCATATCGCTGCATTCGCCAGGGCGGGCAATCGACACATTTTCACTTTCCCTGCGCTCTTGCCCATGCTCGAGCGCAAGTGGACCAATTGCCTGAATTTCGAACACACAGCCTTCCTCACCGAGGAGATCACAGACTACCTGCTTACAAAGCATGGTTTCGCCATCCTCGAAAAGAAGTACTACGGAGATCCGCACAGTATTTTCTACGCAACCGAAAAAACGCAGGTGCCCGCGGAAGTACACATGGAGAATAGGTACGCTGCGTACAAGGCGCTCTTCATGGACTACCTCAGCCACCACACCGACATGATCGAAACGCTCAATACGCAGATCGAGAACAGCGCCACACCGGTCTACCTCTTTGGCGCGCACATCTTTTCCCAGACCCTCATTCAGTTCGGGCTCGATACGAGCCATATCATCTCCGTACTCGACAACAGTCCCCTCAAGCAGGGAAAGCGCCTCTACGGCACGCACTTTACGGTCGAATCACCGGAAGTGCTCGCGGGCAAAGGACCGGTCAATGTGATCGTGAAAGTGGCTAGCTACCACGATGAGATCGTACGGCAAATCTCGGCGCTCAATAACGAGGCGGTCATTTGGTAGCACTATGGCATCGCTCACCATCTTCGCCAACTTTCGCATAGACGATGAGGAACGTTTCCAGCGGATGCAGGATTCCTTCCGTTCGTTTAAGGACATCGGCGCAGCAAAGTGGGTCATCAACGCCCGAGGCAGCCTCAAGCACGAGGCCATGGCCTTCCTTGCAGCGCGGCTCGGCACAAAGCTCGTTCCGTACGCGCTTGAGAGCCCGAGGGGCTGGCTCTACGACTCTTCCCAAATGCTCAAAGATATCGACACGGATTTCGTGTTCCTCTGGGTTGAAGACCACATCAACCTGGTCGCTCCCGAGAAGTACGTACACGTACTTGCCGACCTCAAAGAGAGCGGATCGGAGTACATGGAGTACTCATGGTGGCACTTCGGCAAGCCCCTTACGGTGTATAACGCCATACCGAAAAGAGAGTACCCGACGCTCTACGCCTTCACGCTCGACAGGCCGGCACTCGAAGAAACCGAAAAGAAACACTCTGTCTTTATCATCAGCATGATCGGCATATTCTCTCGTGATCTCTTCACGAAGCTCCTCACGCAGACTCCTCTCTTCCTGCGCCAGTACCCGAAAGAGACCCCCTTCAACTTTGAAAAAGGAGGTGCGGAGAAACGCTGGCTTCCTATCCGGATGGCCATCCCGAAAGAAGAACTCTTCGCTTCAATTGATGCTGATACTCCTGAAGGCGGCTACTCGCTCCAATCGAGAGGCCTCTACCCTATGCGCGCAAGTCGACCAGCCGACATACCGCGACAACCCTCGCGATTTGGTGCCTACCTCAGAGACATCCTCCCCGTCGGGGTATACGCTCGCCTCATCGGTGTGGTGATTTGGTGTAATCGACTCAGGAAATACGTTACGCTTGTGATGAGCGGCCACTAGTATGCCTGAAAATTTCTCGACACCGGTTTTACTCCTCATCTTCAACCGCCCCGCTAAGGTGCGTACCCTGATGGATGTGCTCAAGAAAGTTCGCCCCTCTTATATCTACATTGCGGCCGACGGACCGCGAGCGGGAGTTCCAACTGATCGGCCCGCGTGTGAGCAAGCACGCAAGATCGCCACTACGATTTCCTGGCCCTGCGAGGTGCACACCAACTTTTCCGACGTGAATCAAGGCGTTGATGCGGCCGTTGAGCGCGGTATCGATTGGTTTTTTGAGCACGTCGACCGAGGCATCATTCTTGAAGACGACTGTATCCCGCACGTAGATTTCTTTCACTTTGCTCAAGAACTGCTCACGCACTACGAGAAAGATGAGCACGTCATGATGATCTCGGGAGACAACTTCCAGGATGGCAGGATATGGGGCACCGCAAGCTACTACTTCTCGCGCTACCCCAATACCTGGGGCTGGGCAACCTGGAAGCGTGCCTGGCAGCGTTACGACACTACACTCGCCGACTTTCCTACATTCGTAGAGGACAAACGTATCGTGCACATCCGCCCGCGAGCAGACGAGCAACGCTACTGGCTTCGGTACTTCAGGAGCCTCAGGGAGGGAAAGCGCACCGCATGGGATGCAAAGTGGCTATTCGCGGTATGGAACAGAAACGGCGTGTCGATCACGCCAAATAAAAATCTCGTGCAGAACGTAGGTTTCGGAGATGACTCCACGCATACCTCTGCCGCAGATAGCTTCGCGAGCGTGGAAACATCAGATCTCGACGCGCCGATCGTTCTGTTCGCCCGCCGCCTCGTCGCCGTCGAAGAGGCCGAAGACGTCGCTGCCGCCGAAGGCCTCGCCGCGCCAGCCGTAGAGGTGCTGGCGCCGGGCGACGCCGCGGCCGGCGAGATACTGCCCCACCGCCTCGGCACGGGCCAGCGAGAGCTTGCGGTTCATCTCCTCGCCGCCCTGCTTGTCGGCCTGGCCGATGATGCAGATCTGCACGCCGCTGTTGCCCGCCAGACGCTCGGCGAGGCGGTCGAGCGCGTCCGCGTCGCCGGGTCGGATTCGGGTCTTGCCGCTGTCGAAGTGGACCACGGTGATGGCCGGCCACTCGGCCGCCGGCCCCTCCTGGCAGTCGAGCGGCACGTCGGAGCTG
>CAZKXF010000031.1:0-6084 GCA_964556805.1 uncultured Candidatus Saccharibacteria bacterium | reverse complement strand
GGGCGCGTTGTCGACTACAAGACGGGCAAGGCAAAAACGCGCGGCGAAATCCTCGGGACTACCAAGACCTCGAACGGCAATCTCTTTCGGCAGCTCGTCTTCTACACGCTCCTCTTGGAGCGCGATGCGACGCTCGGCAAGCGGGCGCACGAAGGCGTCCTCGATTTTATCGAGCCTGATGCGAAGGGAAAGTACCGCCGGGAACACTTTGAGGTAACCGACGAGCATCGAGCGGTGCTCGTTCGCGAAATCACCGAGGCGGTGCGAGACATCACCTCCTTTTCGTTTTGGGATACATCCTGCGATGCATCCTGCTGGAGTACGGAGGGGTGCGCCCTCGTCGCTGCGCTCCGCGGCCGCATGGGGGAGGGGGTATAGAGGGCAGCATGAAAAAACTCCTCTCTTCGAGGAGTTTTTTCATACCTATGACGTGTTTTTAATCTGCGCGCTGGCGGGGGATTTGCTCGACGAGATTGCCGACCATCTCGTTGACGCCGGGCTGCTGGGTGCCGTCCGGTCCGGTGAAGTTTTCAAAAGGAATGGCGCCGGGAATGGTGCCGACGACTTCGTTGCCGGCGATGATGACGGTGTACGGCGTACCGGTGCCGCCTGCGGCCACCGCCTCCTTGGTAGCTGTCTCGATCGCCTCTTCATACTTTCCCGAGTCGAGGCAGGAGGTGAATGCCTGCCGCTCGACGCCGGCAGTCACGGCAAATTCCGGCAGCCGGTTCATGTCGGTCAGCCCGAGGTAGCTCTGGCCGTTGCGCGTTTCGATGGGCTTCTCGGCAAAGACGAGGTCGGTGAACTTCCAGAACGCATCGGTGCCTCCGAGCTCTGCAACGCACTCGCTCGCCTCGGCGATGCGCGGCGCGTTCGGATGGAGCTGCTCGAGCGGGAAGTGCCGGTACACCCAGGCCACGTCTCCTGCGGTGCCGTAGCTGTTCATAACGCGGAGCATGGTGTCATGGAACTGGCTGCAGAACGGGCAGTCGTAGTCGGAGTACTCGACGAGCATGATTGGCGCATTGGGGTTGCCGCGGATGTGGTCGCTCTCGTCAACGGGGCGCACCGTAATGTCTTTGAGTTTTTCCTCAGGATTCGTCGGCGCCTGCTTGGCGGCATCGCGCCCGTTGAGGTAGATAGCCCCGGCAATGAGGGCGGCGGCGATGACAATAGCAGCGGGAATGGCGAGGGAATTTTTCTCCATGGATGGTATGGATTGAAGGCTGGGTGGAAACCTTGGCGGATATAACTAATTGTACCATAGGGAAATTCCCGCGTGATATACTCCGCTTATATGGAGTACCTCGGCTCAGTAGTCCTCGGATTGGTGCAGGGGATAACCGAATTCCTGCCGGTTTCCTCCACCGGACACCTCATTTTGGCAAGGGCGCTCTTTGGGATCTCGGAGGACAATGGCCTCGCCTTTGACGCGCTTCTGCACCTTGCAACTGCCGGGGCGGTGATTACCTACTTCTGGCGCGATCTGTGGGCTCTCGTGCACACATTGCTGCGCTACATGGGCAGATTGCCCACGAACGCGCGCGATGTCACGCTTATCGGCGCCCTGCTTGTCGGCACGGTACCCGCAGTCATTGCAGGCTTGCTGCTTGAAGAGGCAATGGAGCAACTCTTCCGCTCGCCACTCCTCGTGGCTCTCGTACTCGTGCTCGGGTCGGTACTCTTCGGGTTTGCTGAATTCCGAATAGGAAGGACGCAACGCGTGCGCGAGGTCTCTGTTCGGACAGGGTTTCTAATCGGCTGCTTCCAGGCGCTCGCACTCATTCCCGGTATGTCGCGCGCGGGGGCGACAATCTCGGGCGGCATGCTCCTGGGGCTCACGCGCATTGAGGCAACGCGATTTGCTTTTCTCCTTGCCGTGCCAGTCATTCTTGGCGCGGGCGCAAAGAAGCTACTTGAGATGCTCTCCTTGGGAGATGCGGTGGCATGGGGGCCCGTGCTTGCCGGTGCAGCCGTGGCATTCTTCGTCGGCCTTGCCGCTATCCACTTCATGCTGCGGTTTGTGCGCACCCACACGCTCTGGCCGTTCATTTGGTACCGTGTTGCACTCGCCGCAGTTGTCGTCCTTGCGGTGTTTGCGGGATGAGGTGGAAGGGAAACCCCTACCCGCGCTCCATATTTCTCACACGCTCCGACGTCTGCTGCTGAAGGTGATAGAACAGTGCCCGCGGACGTTCAAAATATGGAGCGCGGGTAGTAGATGGTATATACAAAAATCCCCACCGGCGCGCATGCGCGCCGGTGGGGCAGGGAAGATTCCCTTAGGTCTTGGATAGCTCGGCTTTAGCGGTCTCCAGGAGAACGGGATTGCCCGTCTTCGGGCTCGGCACCTGGGGAACGATGCCAACGATCGGGAAAGACACCTCATCACTATCGACGGTCACCGTAATGGTGTCGCCAATAACGTGATACTCTCCCTCCACCTCTACTCGCGGCGTCTCCTTAAGCTCCACGGTCTGCTTTTGGAATCCGCAGCTGCGATCTGCAAGCTGGCTCTTCTCTAGTTCGAGCGTCGAGATCTGTGCTCGGAGCCCTTCGAGCTCATCGCCGACCAGAGGACCAAGCGCCCACTTCGCCATCGCATGGCGCCTCCACCGACGGATGCGATTTGCAGTGAGCTTCCGCTCTTTCGCGCGCTCCCGCTTCAGGCCATCGACTTCATTTTTGTGTCGAGTCTCGGTTTCTTGGAGAGCCTTGTTGAGGCGCGCGACCTCGGCATCTTTTGCGGCGAGAAGCTTTTTTTCCTCTTTCTTCGCCTGCCGCTTTGCTGCCCAATTTCCATGCCAGCTCTTGATATGGGCTAGGAAGCGCTTCCAGCCCGATACCTTCGGAGCAGGAGTTGCTGCCGGCAAGGGCGCCGGTACCACCGTGGCTTGCGCTACTGGAGCGACTTGCTTCTGGTTGTTGCGCCGACTGAGTACCAGAATGACCACTGCAGCTAGGAGGAGCAGTGCCCACGGAAGTCCTGTCTGGTACCACCAGGCGTTCTTGCGCCGTTCAAGCTCCTCCTTGAGCGCTTCTATGCGCCGTATGTCATCGTCTGTGGGGCCGGCTTTGGTAGTCGTGCCTGTCGGACGCGGAGCACTTGGCGCCGGTGCAGCCGTGCGCTTGAGGTACTCGTCGAAGAGCTTGCCGCCGACGAGCTTCGGGAAGATCAGTACAACGTTGGTGCCATCCGACTGGCCCAGGCGGAGCGCAAGTTCCTTCATATAGGTGAAGGAGGCATCACTTGTGCAGTCATCCGGAAGCTTTTTAACATCACCTTTCTTCCAGTGGACGCACATGCGTGCGAGCGCCTCTCGCTCGCATCCATCGAGATCGAGCGGCTTGCCGTCGATTCCCAGCCACTCTCCGTGCCCGCAGGCTTCACGCATGGGCGTCACCGTGAGAAGCTGGTCGATGGGCGGCTGTGAGAAGGAGAGAAGGGTGCTGGCCTCACGGAGCGAGTGGACATGCACCTCCCGTTCCTTTGCGAACGTCGGGCCTGCGATCTGCAGCACCATGAACGCGACGAAGGCGCAGAGCGCCAGGCGGATCTTGAGCATTTTTACCTCTCTGTTCTGTCGAATAACTAAAAGACCCCACAGCGGGGCCACCTATATACAAGTATACCCTATTTTGCTTCTTTTGTCAATCAGTCCATCGTCCGCTAAAAGGGAAGAGAGTGGGTCATCGCGCCGCCCGCCTTCGGCTCCCAGCCGGTGGTATCGATGGGGATTTCGCGCTTGCGGAAGCCATCTTTGACGAAGAGCTTCCCGTTCTCGCGGGCGTAGTCGAAGACGCGCTTCGTGATCTCGACGTCCTTCTGACAGTACTTCTTTATCTTCTCGATCTCGCCCTGCTTCCACCACATGATTGCCTGGAGTCCATGCCCGCTCTTTTTAGCACCCAAGGTTGCCTCGGCGATGGCATCGAGGCGCACCCTTCGTCCGAGGGAATCTTTCACCGCTTCAAGCAGATCAATGCTCTTGATGTGCTTGAGCGAGCCCGGGTAGTACTTATTGAGGAGCGGGATGTCGAAGTGGTTGGAGTTGTAGCCCACCAGCGCGTCGGCCTGCTCGACGATGGGCCAGAGCGCGGCGATGTCATCGATGTGCACGGTTGTGTAGGTATCGCTGCCCGAGTCGTACACGCTCGCCACCGAAATATCGAGGAGCGCCGGCTCGTTCTTGCCGATTTCGTCGAAGGTGTTTTGGGTTTCAACATCAAAAACGACGTAGCGCATCAGTACCAATGTTAGATGACGTTCACCAGAAGTTCGGGGAGGGTGCCGCGCACCACTTCGCCCGTTGCCATGCGCCGCAGGGTGTAGGTGCCTGAGGCTACTTCATCGCTGCCCACCACGATGACGTACGGCACCTCGCGTTTTGAGGCGCTGCTCATCTGGTCTTTGAGCTTGCGGCCGGAAAAATCGACTGCCGCGCTCACCGCCCCTTTGCGCAGCTCTTCGCGCAAGCGGAGCGCTGCAGAGAGTGAAGCCTCATCTGCGACCAGGAGCATCACGCGCGGGCCGGTAGCAAGCGTCGGAAGTAGCTGGTGCGATTCGAGGAAGTCGCGCATGGTGACGTCGCCCATGCCGAAGCCCACCGCAGGAACCGACTCGCCGCCGAAGAGCTCGGTGAGGTTGTCGTAGCGGCCGCCGCCGAAGAGCGAGCGGTTGTTCTGCGGGTCGGTATCGAAGATTTCAAAGACGATGCCGTTGTAGTAGTCGAAGCCGCGCACGACAGAGGGCTTGTACGAGACGTTGCTGATACCGAGCGAGCGCAAGAGCTCGATGCACGCCCTCTGCCGCTCGCTCGTGAGCGACTCAATCTCTGAGGTGCGAAATGGCCGGCCGAGAACTTCAGCTGCTTCTTCTTCGAAGGTGTCGATCTTATCCTTGCGGTCGAGCAGCTTGTACATGCGGTGTGTCTGTTCAGCAGTGAGGTTCTGCGAAGCAAAGTACTCGTTGAGCATCTGCCGGTCGTTTAGGTAAATGGTGAAATCTTTCTCGGTTGCACCGAATGCGGTGAGAATGGAGTGCGCGAGCGCAATCACCTCGGCATCGGCCGCGACCGAATCGGCGCCGAAGATGTCGCAATTGAGCTGCCAGTGCTCGCGCAGGCGGCCGCGCTGGGGCCGCTCGTAGCGGAAGAGGTTGGGGATGGAGTACCACCGCACCGGGAAGGCAAGGTCGCGGCGGCGGGCAGCGATCATCCGCGCGACTGTCGGGGTCATCTCGGGGCGGAGCGTGACCTCGCGGTCGCCCCGATCGGTGAAGGTGTAGGTCTGCTCGTTTACGATCTCCTCGCCGGTCTTGGCGCGGTAGAGGGCGGCTGGCTCGAGCACGGAGGCGTCGTAACGCTCAAAGCCGTACGATTCGGCGACGCGCGCCCAGGTGTCGAAGATGTAGCGCTCGATCGCCATATCTTCGGGAAAGAAATCGCGCACCCCCCTATACGGTTCGGTCGAGAGTTTTTCGCCTTTAGCTTCGTTCATGGTGAATGCATTGTACGTGCCGTGCGGCCGAGGTTCAAGGTACCCCTACGTTAGATTGCCTCTGTGTCGGTTGCTACGCGCTTTGCGTGCAAGTCTTCGTGGCGGGTGCGCAAGAGATCGTCGGCGGCACGCAGAATGAGTGCCTTCTGTGCGCGGGGATCGGGGATGCCCCGGATCTTGAAGTCGACCTCGTGGCCGGCGGTCTGCGCATGGATGTCGCCGAAGTTGAAGAAGGTGGCGATAAGCCCTGTGATCTCGACCGTTACATCCTGCAGCCGCTCGTAGCGGAAGCTTGCGATCGAGCGGCTAAAGAGGCCGCGCTGGTCGATAGCGATGATGCGCCGGTCGGTGATGGTCCACTGGTCGAGGTAGTAGTCGGTCCATGCAGAGAAGATAATCATCCATATGAGGAGTGCCCACGCGGCGTACGCAAAGAGGAGCAATGCAGAGAGATCGGGCAGCGCTGAAATCTGAGGCGCAAGAGGATTGGCGCTGCCCAGGAGTGGATAGAGAAAGAGCGGCAGAAACAGTGCGAGTACCGGCACGGCAACGTGTGCGAAGAGGACAAACCAGTGCTTGCGAACG
>CAZKXF010000030.1:0-6113 GCA_964556805.1 uncultured Candidatus Saccharibacteria bacterium | reverse complement strand
TGGCCCGGCCGACATGAAAATCGGCCCGACGGGCATAAGGAAGTATATGCTCCTGTGTTTGAGTTTCATTCATAATCTGTGGAGCCACCTGTCGGATTCGAACCGACGACCTACTCATTACAAGTGAGTTGCTCTACCAACTGAGCTAAGGTGGCTCTCAGATTTGAAACGGAACGGGATAGCCTAACGAGTGCCTGCCACCACGCATCGCATGGTGGCAGCTCTACCAATGAGCTTCGGGGCTTTCCTTTCGTGTATCCTTACAACTACCTAGAATAGCATCACCAGCGGTACATCTGTCCACTGCCCTCACCAACGAGCGGGTGAGGTGCTCCCTACAGCAGCCTCGGTCGTACGGCGCAACAGCGGATCCGAGAGCGCAAACGCTGCTACTCCTCGAGTGCACGCGCTCGTTTTGCCCGTTTCTCCTCTTCCGAGAGCTCCGCTTCTCGCTTGTGCGCAGCTATAGCACTGAGCTGCTCGCTCGACTTGGCCGGCGGCGGAGTATTCGCCCGCTTGCGGTTGACGTGCACAATGAGCCGGAGTACATGTTCGGCAGCGGCAACCACGCGCAGCAGCACCGTAAGGAGCTGGTGCACAAAAAAGTGGACGGTCTGTCGCAGCGAACGAACCGAGAGTACGCCGTATCGGTACACGACGCGTTCGCGTGTCTCAAAGAGCATCCGATCGAACGGGGCGCGCACCCCGACGAGGTAGCGATGGTTACGCGCCCGTTCGTGCACGAAGAGCAAGCAGAGCGACGCTACCGCAGCACCGGTAACGATGACAGCAATGAGCGGGTAGAGCATGCGCTTATTTTACCGAAAGTCTGCTGATGGCACCAACGACGATGCGCTCGCCAAACTTCTGCGTTGCCGCGTCGAGGAGATCGCCAATCGTACGCTCCGGATCCTTGATGAACGGCTGCTCCAGGAGGATGTGGTCCTTAAAGTACGAATCGAGCTTGCCGGAGAGTATCTTCTCTTGCAGGTCAGCTGGTTTGTCAGCAACCTCTTTCGAAAACACCTCTCTCGCTTTCTCCATAGAGGCCGCATCGACCTCTTCGCGCGATACGTACCCGGGTGCAAGCGCCGCAACGTGCATCGCAATGTCGCGCGCAAGCGCGCCAAACTCTTGATTCTTTGCCACAAAGTCCGTTTCGCAGGAGAGCTGCACGAGCGCCGCCACTTCGCCGGTACTATGCACGTACGCAGCAATCGTACCAGCTCCGAGCGTACGGTCGGCTTTCTTAGACGCGGCGTCACTTCCCTTTTTTCGAAGGATGACGCGCGCCTTTTCCATGTCGCCGCCCGCTTCTTCGAGCGCCTTCTTGCACTGCATCACCGAAATGCCCGTCTCTTCGCGCAACGCTTTGATATCTGCTGGAGTAACACCCATCTGTTGTGTGGTTAAACGTACCCTATAAGCTATGCTATGCGGCGTGTCGGTCGGACGTAGTAGGAGTGCGGCGAACTGCGGCTCGTTCTGGCTTCGCTTCAGGAGTGTACGAAGCGAGGCCGTCACGGTAGCCTGCGACGAGCTCGTCGAGCGCGAGCGTTACGCTCGCAGTGTGTGCGTCGTTGACGAACACAGGCTTCGTGATGAGATCAGCATTGCAGTCGGAGCTCATGATGGCAACCACCGGAATGTTCATAGTGCGCGCTTCTTCGACCGCAATAGCCTCGTGGCGGGGATCGACAACCACGAGCGCTGCCGGCATGCGCTCCAACGTGCTGATGCCGCCAAAGTTGAAGTCGAGCTTCTCTGCTTCACGCGAGAGCACGACACGCTCCTTTTTCGTGTATTTGCGATCAAGTTCACCTGACTCGCGCTGGGAGCGCAGCGTGGCGAGTCGTCCGATTCGCTTCTGGACTTCGGCGAAGTTCGTGAGGGTGCCACCAATCCAGCGGTTAGTGACGTAGGGCATCGCAAGTGCTTGCGCCCGCGCTTCTACGAGCGGTCTGATTTCGTCCTTGGTACCGACAAAGAGCACCCGTCCGCCCGTTGCGCCAATACCGCGTAGGTACGCGGATGCGTCAAGGAGCTGTGTGCTCGTCTTTTCTAGATCAAAAATATCGGTTCCCTGCTTGGTGCCAAAGAGGTACGGCGCGGAGGTAGGATGCCGGCGCGACTTCGAAAAGCCGTAGTGTGCACCGGCTGCAAAGAGCCGCTCGATGAGCGATGAGTTGCCTCCCTGCGTATGGGTTGAATCTGATTGCATGACGCTCTAAAAATAAAAGGCGCGAGGTACACGGACCACAGCGGCCCTCGTACGGTACCACAGGGCGGCTCCTCACGCAACCTCGCCGGCGGCCGCTTTAGCCAGCGCTTCAACGATGGGATCGAGGCCGCCGGCGAGAATTTCTTCCATGTTGTGCCAGGACACCTTAATGCGGTGGTCGGTAATGCGGCTCTGGGGAAAATTGTAGGTGCGGATCTTTTCCGAGCGGTCTCCCGTACCAATCTGCGTCCGTCGTACCTCCGCGTGTTTGCGCGCTTCCTCTTCCGCGTGCAAAAGCTCAAGCTTCGCGGTGAGGATCTGCATAGCCTTTTCACGGTTCTTCTGCTGCGAGCGTTCCGACTGGGAGCGCACCTCCACGCCCGTCGGTCGGTGCACCAACCGCACGGCGGTTTCTACCTTGTTGACGTTCTGTCCTCCAGCGCCGCCTGCACGAGAAAACTCCATGTCGATATCGGACGGACTGATGTCGATCGACGGCTTGGTACGAAGGGGCAGAACAGCCACCGAGGCTGTAGAGGTGTGGATACGTCCTGCTTTTTCCGTCACCGGTATCCGCTGCACCCGGTGCACGCCGGTCTCATAGCGCAGTGCTTCGTATGCGTCGCTTCCGATAATTTCAAAAGATGCCTCCTTGTATCCGCCATGGCTTGCCCGCGATTCGCCGGCTGCCGCTGTTTTCCAGCCACGTCGTGCGGCGTACGCCACGTACATTGCTGCAAGCTCCTCTGCAAAGAGCGCTGCTTCTTCGCCTCCTGCTCCGGCGCGCACCTCGAGCATCACACCGTACGGCTTCTCGTCTTCTTCCTTAGCGGCTGCGAGAATTCGGCTCATTTCTTCCAAGAGAGCACGCTGCTGCTGAACGAGTTCGGCACGCTCCTCTGCTGCCATTTCGCGCATGGAGGGATCAGCAGCGACGAGTGCATCGAGCTCGTCGGCGCGCGCGACGAGCGCATCGTACTGGCTCGCCAAAAATTGCGTGCGGTGGTCGGCACGAAAATCAGCTATATCAAACTGGGTCCCTAGCTCAGGTTCCATACATTTTCACCAGTATGCCACAGGAAAGTGAGTGCTGCAGTCTGGCCAAGACATCGCGGAGGCGCGCTGGCACGGTCAGAGCCGTTTTTTGTTGCGAGCGTGCGAGCAACTACGGCTCTGCAGTAGCGCCGAGTGTAGCACGAGCGCCCGCAGGGACGCTCGATGTGTGTCTTGACGAGACTGCAGCACGAACGATGTTACTTCTTCTTGGCCGTTCCCTTCGCCGCGCGTTCCGCGCGCGCCTTGAACTTCTCGACGCGGCCTGCGGTATCCATGACCTTTTCGGTGCCGGTGTAGAACGGATGCGAGGCGCTCGTTACCTCGACACGCACCATGGGGTACTCCTTGCCGTCCTCCCACGTATCGGTCTCGCCCGTCTCAATGGTTGAGCCAATAAGAAAGCGCTCCCCGTTCGAGTTGTCGTGGAAAATGACGAGCCGGTAGTTCTCCGGATGAATGTCCGTCTTCATAGTGGTGCTACTATACCAGAAAACCCCTGGTTCGCAAGAGATCGCCGCTGTCCCAAGACCGCTAGAAAGCGTAGGTATCCGAGAGCCGCCCTGCAGCAAAAGCGGCGGAGAGGGTGCAGTAGACCTCTACCCCTGCAAGGTAATCTGTTCCGAAAAGTGCCGTCTGTACTACCCTCTTCCCCCTAGCCTTCCAGAATGTTGATTTCCTGCTGTATGCGCTCGGTGTGCTGCATCACGCCGTCACCATAGAATGCGTACGAGGGGTTCGATGCCCCACCCCAGCCTGCAAAGTATCGGAGCGCCGCAAGCCGCTCGGCCTGGTAACCACCCGCCGCCGCGCCGTTATCACGCATGAGTAGGCCGGTTGCAACAAAGGCGTCTTGGTTGTTGTACGGACTCGATGGGGTGGACTTGCCGTTGAGCTGTCGGATCACATCCTTATTGGCGTCGTAGACCCAGTTACCGCTACCGTCTTTGACGTACCCGCCATAAATTGCCCACGTCGACGGAATAAACTGCGAGGGACCCATGGCACCTCCCCAACCGTAGCTCGGTTTGGCAGAAACGGGCGTGGCATCAGGATCGAAGCCCACCGTTTGCGCAATGACGGCAAAGATCGGCTGGTCGCGATCGGGGTGCATGTCGGTTTTCCAGCGGCCAGTGACGCCCAGGTTTTCGCCCAGCCGTGTTTCTTGCGTGAGGATACCCATGATGAGCGCGGCGCGGACACCCGTCTTTGCAGATGCCTGCTTCGCGTATGCCACTGCTTGCGGAAATGGAATGGCTCCCGAATCACGCAGCTCAAAGAGCTGCTGACGGATCTCAGAGGCTGTTTTTTGCTGCTGCTGCAAGAGCGCCTGGTAGGCGGCTTCTTCACCTTTGGTAACCTTGAGAATCTGCGCTCGTTCCGCTTCGCGTTTTTCGATTTCTTTCTTTTCTAGCTCCTGGAGACGCCTCAGCTCGAGCTCTTTTGCCTGCCGCTCCTCGAGCGCAACTTTCTGCTCTTCGGTATCGAAACGCGTCAGCTTCACCGCCTCCACCGATTCATTCAGCGACGCCTTGATTGACTGAAAGTTGTCGAGATCCTCAAAGAAGCTCGAAAAACGATCGTGGCCCATGAGGATCTCCACGAGTGATATATCGTCTATCTCCTGACGTTTCCGGAGCAGCTCGGCGAGCGACTGCCGTTGGCGGTTCAGGCTATCGCCGAGCTCACCAATGACAATCTCTTTGTCGCCAATCTGGCTACCGAGCTGTTGAATTTCAACTGAGCGCGCCTGGATCCCGAGTTGCGCCTTCTTGATTTGCGCGTCGAGTATGGCAACATCGCGCTCTAAGGACTGCCGCTCGTTCCGCTTGTCATCAACGAGCACCTGCTGTGCGAGGATCTGTTTTTCGATATTTGCGAGCTCTCGCTCAAGCCGCGCACGCCGCTCTTCCTTCGTCTCGGCTTGTACGCTCTGGGGTACCAGCATGCCAAGCGGCGCCAAGAGCCCAGACACAACTAAAACAGCTACCAGTAGTCTCATACACATAATAGTGACGTACTTAGTATACCAGACCTTACGGCAGCACCGATCGGTGAAGACAGAGGGCAAAAGCCCGCGACGAAGGTCGCGGGCTTTTGCGTCTGCTACCCTACTCTGCCTTTTCTTCGACTCCCTCTTCTTCCTTCTTGCCCTTCTCTTCGACCTCGATTGCGCTCATATCAACCGCCTCAACAGGCTCCTCAGGCTCGTCTTTCGCCTCGGATGCAACCACCACCGCTTCAGTCGGATCGTGGAGAATCGTGACTCCCCCGGGTGCGACGATGTCAGCGATAGTGATGGTGCTGTCGAATTCGGTCAACGATGAGATATCGACAGTAATTTCATGAGGCAGATCCTTCGGCATCGCCTCGATTTCAAGTTCATGGAACACCTTCGTGATCACGCCGCCCTTCTTCTCAACCGGCGCCTCGCCGGTAAACGCAAGCGGTACGTGCACGGTCACTTTCTTGCCCTTCTCGATCGCATAGAAATCAACGTGGAGCGGCGCACCGGTTACGGGATCGTATGCCACCTCCTGCACGAGGACGTCTTTTTCCTCGTCGAGGCCTGATAGGGTAATCACGGTCGATTCGCCCGCCTCGCGGAACACCTTATCAAACTCGGTGCGCACCAGAGAGAGTGCTACGGTTTTTTCTTTCGGTCCATAGAGGACAGCGGGCAGCTTCCCCGCCGCGCGCAGCTTTGCAACGCGCTTGCCGCGCTCGAGGCGTTCAGAGACAGTAAGGGTAGCGGTCATACGGGACAGAGCATACCACAGGTACACCAATACGCAATAGAAGCGCAGAATCGTCTGAGCCCCGCACGGGGCATTCGTGC
>CAZKXF010000029.1:2312-6307 GCA_964556805.1 uncultured Candidatus Saccharibacteria bacterium | reverse complement strand
TTGTACGGCGTGAGGACTTTCAAGGATAAGACAAAAGAGAATGCATAACGTGCATGCTTTTGTCTTGTAGATGCAATTAAGTTGTCAAAAAACCCTGTCCTCCAAATCTTCGTGCAACGAGCAAAAAATACCCGCATCCAAAGCAAATTGGACAGTGCGTACAGTATACGGATATTTGTATGCGCGTCAACTCCCTCCCGCACCTCCAGCTACCAGCACCACGGCCCCTGGTCGTCAGTTTACGCAATATTTTTAATGGCCTAGCAAGTCCCCTTTCCCCGAATCCTATTAGACGATGAGTAGTAAGGCCCGTACAATGGACAGAATGCCTGCGCGAGAGACAATCGTGGTTTCGGTCGGGGGCTCCCTCATCGTTCCGGATCAGATTGACACCCAGTTCCTCGCATCGCTCAAAGAGCTCGTCCACAGAGAAGTCGCCGACGGCAGTCGGCGTTTTATCATTATCACTGGCGGCGGCCGTACTGCCCGCCGCTACCAGGAAGCAGCTGGCGCCGTTACCGAGCTCACCGGCGACGACCTCGATTGGCTCGGCATCCACGCAACACGCCTGAATGGTCACCTGGTACGCACCATCTTCCGCGACATCGCGCACCCTGTCATGGTTACCAATCCCGACGAGGTGCTCGATGTACCCTCTTCTGCAACACTCATTGTTGCTTCCGGCTACCGTCCGGGTTCATCCACCGACCTGCGTGCCATCCAGATTGCCGACCGAGTAAAGGCGCACAAGGTCATCAACCTCACAAACATCGACTACGTCTATACCGCCGACCCACGCACAAACCCCGATGCTGAGAAAATTGAAACTATGTCCTGGCCCGATTTCCGAAAGCTCATTCCCGAAGCATGGGATCCCGGCCTCTCATCCCCCTTTGATCCGATCGCCGCACGTGAAGCTGAGCGGCTCGGCATCGAAGTCGCGATCATCAACGGCGCAAAGCTCGAGGAGCTAGACCGCTACCTCAAGGGAGAATCGTTTGTCGGCACCTTGATCTCCTAATGTACGACAAGTTCAGCAAGTGCCGCATGCGCGTAGCGGGGCACGCGCTCGTCGATTCCATACTGCGGGTCATCGAGCTCTGCGGCAGTAAACCAGCGAATGCCTTCTGTAGATTCTCCTTCTCCCGGTACTACGTCGCGGGTTGAAGAAATTGCAAAGTACACGAGCGAAACGTGCTCGTGTGTATCGCTGATCCGGTGCCTGTTCATAAAGCGAGGCACGAGGAGATCGGTGTCTCTGCCATTGAAATGGCGCGCCTCGCCGCCCACAAGCACAACATCGAGCCCCACCTCCTCTTTAACCTCGCGAAGCGCTGCCTCTACAGGATCTTCATCAAGCTCAATGTGCCCACCGGGCGGAAACCAACGATTGTACTTGTCGTGCATGCGAAGCAACACTGCATCATTATTGATAATAAAGACGTCTGCGCAGAAATCTATCTTTTCATGAATGTGCGCCATGGCAGTACTAGGTGCGTCTCTCTGCAATCTGTGCGAGGATCTCGTCAATCTTTCCATGCAGCGTCGGCAGATCGCTATCATTCATAATAGTGTACTCTGCTGCCGCAATAACCGCAGCCTTTTGCATGCCATTGGGGTCCGGGTCGTGCATCTCAAGCTCTTCGTGCGCTTTAAATTCTTCGAAGGTCACCCTATCGCTCTCGCTTGCACGCGACTGGATACGCTCGTACCGCAGCTTCTGGTCTGCATCCACTGCAAGGAGAATGCCGCCCGCCGCTCTGAGCGCTTCTACCTCAGCGTATGCGCGGAGCGACTCGATGATGACATTTTCTCGTCCTTCCTCTCGCATCCGCGTGAGGTAGGTGTCGACAAGAAAGCTGTTCCCGTGCGCGGCACGCAGCTCGTTTGCCACCAAGCGCATATTCGCCCGATTCACTTCAATACCTTGACGGTTAATCTCCTCTACAAAGAGTGCACGGGCTTCATAGTGCGTAAATCCTTTTTCACGCACCAGGTACTCGACGACCGTTCCTTTGCCTGCGCCATCGGTGCCGGTGATGCCGAGTATCATACCTCTAGGATTCGTTTGACGCTGGAATACTGCGGGATCGCTGCCACCGATCAAATGCCACGAGCAACGGCCCCGCAAAGAAGAGCGAGGAGTAGGTACCCGCAATCACACCGACCGCCAGAACGAGCGCGAAGTTGCGCGTCACATCGCC
Organism: uncultured Candidatus Saccharibacteria bacterium; assembly: GCA_964556805.1. GTDB lineage: Bacteria > Patescibacteriota > Minisyncoccia > Phycocordibacterales > UBA918 > JACQKD01. Next base: position 4,103 of record CAZKXF010000029.1, on the reverse strand, counting down.
GCCGAAGAGGTAGAGCGCAGCAAGCGCAAGGAAGGTGGTGAGCGAGGTGTTAATCGAGCGCGCGTAGGTTTGGGAGATGGACTGACCCACAATCTCAGCAAAGGCATCGCCGGTAAGCACCGGCTCCGCGTCCTTACGCGAGACGTACGCATCCGCTTCCTGCCGCGCGATGAGGTTCTCTCGTACGCGGTCAAATACGACGATAGTGTCGTTGACCGAGTAGCCCAACACTGCAAGGATGGCCATGACGAAGAGCACGTCCACCTCGGCGCCGGTAAATGCGCCCACCACCGCAAAAGCTGCTGTCGGTACGAGCACATCGTGCGCAAGCGCAAGCACGGTGATTGCCCCGTACACCCAGGAGCGTACCGGACGCTTGAGTCCCCTGAAGGCGTACGCAACGTAGAGCACGATCATGAGGGCAACGAGACCGATGGCGACGAGTGCCTTCGATTGCAGCTCCTCACCGATCACCGGCCCCACCGAGGTGAAACGCGTCACCTCGCCTCCTGCTCCAAGACTGGTAAGTGCTCCGCTCACCTCCTGCCGCTCCTCTTCTGAGAGGCTGCGGGTGCGCAAGACAAACGCCGGACGACCTGCCTCATCGGTCGACTCCCGGAGCGAGTACCCGCCGAGGTCGTGGGCCGCAAGCGCTTCCTCCGCAGCAGCTTTCTCGGGGCGTTCCGTGTAGGTGACTTCCGCGAGCGACCCGCCGGTAAAGTCGATGCCGAGCGAGAGACCGGTGACACTCAGTGCAATACCAGAGGCGGCAATGATGCCGAGCGCCAAGACCAGAAAGTATTTTGTGTAGCGTACAAACAACATGGTTACGATTTCGTTAGGCGCGAGAGTCCCGATTCGTAGAGTGCCGCGAGCCAGCCGCCGTCTTTCGCCTGTACTGCGGGGAGCGCGAGCAGCAGGGTGCGGGTGACCGTAATTGCGGTCAGCATGGACACGAGGACACCGAGCCCGAAGACAAGGGCAAACCCTTTCACGATAGACGTGCCGAACCAAAAGAGAATGACGGCCGAGAGAAAGCTCGTAACATTGCTATCTCGGATCGCGGGCCAGGCGCGCGCAAATCCTACCCGGGCAGCTTCAGCGCTGTCTTTACCCGCTTCGTACTCTTCCTTCATGCGTCCGAAGACGAGCACGTTGGCGTCCACCGCCATGCCAATTGAGAGGATGAATCCCGCAAGGCCCGCTGCGGTCAGCGTCACAGGAACGAGCTTGAAGAGGGTGAGCATGAGGAGCACGTAGAGAGCGAGGGCTGCCACCGCAACGAGGCCCGGCAATCGGTACCACGCGAGCATGAAGAGCATGACGAGCCCAAAGCCGGCTAGCCCTGCCTGTACGCCATGCTCGAGTACCTGGTTGCCGAGCGATGCGCCGATAGTTTGAGTACTCGCCAGTTCAATCCCCACGGGCAGTGCGCCAAAGTTCAGGTTGCGAACAAGGGCGCGGGCCTCATCAGGCGTAAAGTTACCAGAAATGATTGCGGTGCCATCGGGAATCGGCTCGTTGATCACGGGCTCGGAGACCGGCCGGCCGTCGAGAAAGATAGCAAGCTGCTCGCCCACATGTTCGCGGGTAATCGTCTCAAAGAGCGCAGCACCTTCCTTGGTAAAGTCGATCTGCACGACCGGTTCGTTCGAGATACCCCCCGGAGTATTGCCGCCGAAAACCAGCTGCGCCCGGTTAAGGTACCGGCCGGTGAGGCCGGTGTCGAGGTAGCGCTCCCTGCCATCGGATACTCGTGCAAGTGCGGTCGTCGTTGCGCCACTCTCAGTT
>CAZKXF010000029.1:0-2302 GCA_964556805.1 uncultured Candidatus Saccharibacteria bacterium | reverse complement strand
GTTTGCACCTCAATGTTCACATTCTGAGGCGGCACCGAGGCATCGACGAGCTTGAACTCGAGGAGCGGCGTTTCGCCGATTGCCGCCACCGCTTCGTCAATGTCGGTGATTCCCGGCAGCTCAACGATGAGGCGATGGCTCGATCCTTCCGAAAACACGCTGCTCTCTTCCACCTGCACCAGTGGCTCTGAAACGCCGAAAATGTTAATGCGCTGCTCGATCACCTCTCGGAGCACGCTCATCGCGTCTTCGATCTCGTTCTCGGGAAGCGACGAAACATCCGCTTCGTAGACAAGCTGGCTGCCGCCGGCAAGGTCGAGGCCCAGCTTGAACGGAAACCGAGAGGCAGGATCAAGTGTGGTCGTATAGATAAAAGCGGCGAGCAAGAAGCCGGCGAGCACGATGAGCACAGCGACAAGGCGGGTTCGGAGGGTGCTCTGCATGGAGTACAGTATAGCCAGGAATCGCCCGCTGGCAACTCTGCTAGTTGCAGAGAGCGTAATCCAAGCCGTAGTTCGTGTTCGTGCGGAACGGCGCATTCGTGTAGGTAGCGGTATCTGCCGCCGAAGGGTTTTCAAGCTGCGCGTAGAGACAGTACCGGCCGGTCCCCAGTTGAGGGGTCACCGTCCAGTTGCCGAGTGCGTAAAAGTAGTTGCCGAGACCTGACGGATCTTGTGGTATAGACGGCAGAAGTTGAGTGTTCGTCACCAGCGCGACACAGAGCGTTCCGGCACAGCCGGCATCAGATGTCCAGCCATCTGTTGTGGGGTAACTTCCCATCCTGTCGTAGTAGAGCTCAACCGCCAGCTGCATCTGCTTCAGATCTGCCTTGCGTCGGGCATCACGGGCCTTCTGGCGCGCGGAGTTGAGCGACGCCAGCACGACGCTCGCTAACAGTCCAATAATTGCTATGACGACGAGTAATTCAATGAGCGTGAAGCCGCGAGTACCGCGCCTAAAGAGTAGCGTTTGCATTAGAGGTAGTATATGCCTCTTACCCCTTTTACATACTGCTCTTATCCCCAGCAAGCCTAAGCAGGTTGCTGAAGATAAGAGAAATCGTGAGCGGGCCAATGCCGCCAGGCACTGGCGTAAAGAGTGATGCTTTCTCGGCGCAGGTGGGGTCGGCATCTCCTACGAGCTTTCCCGCCTCTTCCGATGTTCCAGCGTCGAAAATGGCCACCCCTTCAGAGATCATGTCAGGCTGGAGCAGACCCGGGGAACCGGCGCCCAAAATGATAGCGTCCGCCCCCCTCGTCACCTCCGCAACGGAAGAGGTCTCCTTCGTTACTACCGCCACGTTCGCACCCCGGTGCCTGCACCATACCGCAGCCGGCCTGCCAACGAGCTTCCCTTCTCCCACCACCGCCACCCGTTTCCCCGCAAAGGAAAAGTCGTGGTGTGCTGCAATCGCTTCGATCGCCCCAACCACAGGGGGCAACACGAGGGGGCGGTCCTGCTCGAGGAGCCTGACCGCTTCGGGTCCGAGCGCGTCGACGTCGCGGGAAGCAGGAATCTGAGCGAGAAGCGTGTCGGTGTCGATGTGTACAGGAAACGGCAGCTGGACGATAATCCCGTCCGACGTCGCGAGCGCTTCGCGGAGGCGAGCAGCGACCTGCTCCGTCGACTGAGCAGCCGCACAGTCGATGACCGTACGTTCAATGCCAAGCTCTGCGGCGCGGGCTTCTTTGAGTGCCAAGAACTTCCGCGTTGCGGCATTCGGCGCGCAGGTTAGAATCGCCAAGTGCGGCTGCCTCTGTAGCCTGGTGACCGCAGCTGCGGTACGTGCATCGCAAACACGGGCGAGCGCCGCTCCATCGACAATCATGGAAAGGATACTAGCACAGCTTCAGGATGAGTGTGAGAGAAGCGCTGCGATACCATCTTCAAGCGGCACTGTCGGCGCGTAGCCGAGGTCGCGGCGCGCGCGGGATACGTCCGCTACGGCGTGCCGCATTTCAAACCGCTCTGGCAAGTACTCCACCGGACCCCCGATGAGCGCCGCAACCTCGGCTATCGATGTGCCGACGCCGGTGCCGACGTTGTAGATCGAGCCGTTGGCCGCTGCTGCGACTCCGGCGAGCAGGTTTGCCTGCACGACATCGCGTACGTGCACAAAATCGCGCGTCTGTGTACCATCGCCCGTAATCGGCAGCGGCTTGCCCTGTCGGCGCCTCTCGAGGAACTTCCCTACTACCGCCGCGTACGGGCCAGTCGGATCCATCCCATCTCCGTACACATTGAAGTACCGCAGGGATACAGCCCCTATGCCATAGACCGCATACCACGTCTTGAGGAGCTA
>CAZKXF010000028.1:0-6437 GCA_964556805.1 uncultured Candidatus Saccharibacteria bacterium | reverse complement strand
TCCTCAAGCGCAAGCATGCTCGCGTTCTCGATGTCTTTTGGGAGGACAGCGCTTGCAAGCGCGTCCCCCGCATCCTGTTTCTTTTTGAGAAAGTCGAAGAGGGCCATGGTATTAGGTGACGGGCAGTGCCTTATTGTGCTCCTTGGGGTTGAAGAGGTGGTAGAAGAGCTCGACCACTTCGTTGGTGCCCAGGAGGACGGTGCGAACGCCCAGACGGGCAAGCCCTTGCTCCACCACCGCGATACGCTGCTCGATCTGCGTACGGTCTTCCTCAAACCGCATCTGCGGCGTCTTCTTCTCACCTTTCTTGCCAAACACGTTCGTAAGGCCGCCTTTCACGTCGAGAGTAACCGGAGAGTAGGAAATGACCACAAAGAAACTCTTCGTCATGATGTCGACCTCGGTGGTGAAGTTCTCCACGAAACCGATGTACTCGCGCAGCTGCACCTTCATGAGGTCGTTGTCCTGCTCGGGTTCGCGGGCGCGCAAGAGGTCGAGGTACGGGCGGATGTCGAGCTCGCGGGACTGGATGTATATCTGCATCGAAAAGTCGAGCGTGTTGAGGAAAGCCTGGAACTGGGAAAGGATGGCGTGCTGCTCGTCCTGGGATTTGAGCGCGAAGTTTATGGAAGAGGCCATCAAGATGGCGCGCATGCTGCCGTCCTTGAGGATAGCCACGCCGTCGCGCACCTCGGCGAGCGGGACAAACTGTTGTGCTGCGGGCGTTGACTGTGCCATAGCTAGGTGTCGTTATTAGCTATTTCCTTTCCGAGGGCGTTGAGCTCGAGCTTGCGCGAGAGCGAGGCGATGGTATTCGCTTGCGGTGGCGTGTACACCTGCGGCGCGCCAGCCATAGAGGTGCTCGGCGCCTTCTCGCTTTTCTTCCAGAGGTAGAGGCGTGAGCCGCTCGCGTACTTCACCATGGACTCGACGAACACCGAGAGTGGTCGGTTGTTGACCGGGAAGAAGGCCAATCCTGCTGCAAAGAGCGCTATCGGCGTGCCAATAAGAAGGAATAGAAAGAATGGCAGGAAGATGTAGAGTGCGATGAGGGCGCCGGCAGCACCAGCAAGGTAGATGAACTGCTTCCAGGTGAAAGGGCCGAAGATCTTATCCTCCACCTCGATGAATTGCGGGACCTCAAAGCGCATAGAACAGTAGTTTCATTATACATGCCGGCATCCTTCGGACGCCGGCATTCTGCGGATTAGCACCGCTCCCCTACTTCTCATCAATCGGTTCGTGGTACGGATCATCCTCTCCATATCGAGGGATACTGGTGAGTGGCTTCTGGTACGTCGGGATCTTGCTCGTATCCAAGCTCGGCGGCACGTCCGGTTTTACCCCGGCCCTACGCTCCTGCAACTCCGCGTAGCCGACTACGGGCGTGTTATTTGCACCAGCGGGCTGTTGACGAGAAAGTTGAAGATTTGAGGCCTGTTCGACGGGGCGAGATGCGTAGATTCCATCTAAGAGTGCTTTCACGTGGGGAGTTACTATCACACGCTCAGTTTTTTCAGTAAGATATACGGCCTTTTCCTTTGATATCTTCAGTGAGTTGGCGATATTTTGTGCTAGGTCCGCATATGATTCAAAAGCAAAAAGCACTAATGCTATTTCATTAGAGAGGAGACTTACTTGATCTGCTGTGAGCAATTGAGCCTTGCTGATCTCCGCGATTTTTCCTTCATATTCTTCAGAAGTTATTACTTCCTGCAATTCTTGAGGAAGGGACTGCAGGCGCTCTAGCAGCATTTTTTTTGTCCAAGGAGTCATACTTTAATCATCTTTTTTGATACCCTTCACAGCGTCAACAATTTTCTCGGTAGCTTCCTCATCTTTGCCCTTCGTAACCTCCTTTCTCACTGCTGTTGCGGCACTTTTATTTTCTCCCCACGTTTGGATTACAAACGTTGGAGAGAAGGAAACCTTATTTTCAAGGGTCTTTGCATAGCTCTCTTGTCGACTGACTTTTGCTGCATCGACGGCTTTTTTCTGATTTTCAGTAAGAATCCTCTTTTCTTCCTCTATGGCTGTAATGACAGGACGGTAAGCATCTTCAATAAGCTTGATTCTCTCTCGCTGTGCCTCTGCTAGCGCCCCAGCCTCATGCCGCTCGGCGTCAGAAAGTGATCTATTAACCGAACGTTCCAAGTACACCGCCAAGCGTTCTCGAGGATCCCGCAGATCATCAATTCGCTTAGCCTGCTCCGCTTTAAGTCGCTTCTCTGCATCTGCGATCTCTGTTTTATGAAGCGATTCAGCTGCCTTGATTTTTGCTTCATCTTTACCAAGAGATTTACCAAACGCTGCTTCTTTTTTAGCGACATCCTTCTCTCGCTGTTCGTACCCACCTTTCTGTGCTTTCCCTAGCTCTAGCGTACTTAGCTTAGTAAGGCCGGTTTTATCTGTCACAGCACGTACGTCGTAGTTGCTTTTTCCGGCAAAACGAGTTGCATCAAGTGTCCGGCGAGCCATAAACCCGCGCCAACCTCCTTGACTTGCAGCTTCTTTCAAGCCTTCCTTCTCGCTTATTCTATGCCCTAATCTGCCGATCGTGTTTCTTCCGAGAGCCGCAGTAGCGCCAAAAGCAACTTTGCCTGCAACTTTGGTGGCCATATTCGATCCGTATGACCCCATCATCTTTGCAATGATCAACGAAGCGACTAGCAGTACGATGGTGAGGGCAAAGAAAATGAGCGCCTCTGCCCCCGCCTGGTAGGTTTGTCCAGAGAATATGCCATCGAACTTCGCGGTTTGCGTGCTGTACGTACTTGCAAGCACAAGGGTGATGTAGAGCATGAAAATATATGCTGGCGCAAAGAATGCCTGGCTGAAGAGGGTGCCCCACCACTTCTTCGACCACCCCCCTATGGATGGAAATACGGCAGCTGCAAACGCAATCGGCGAGAGCATCATGAGAATGATGAGGACGCCGAAGCGAATGGCAATGAGGATGGCTCCAGCAAAGAACACAAATGCCGCGATGAGCATGACGAGAGCGGACCCGACCGCATAAGCAGGAGTCCTGTGGTTATTGACGATTCGCTCAAATTCTTGCGTTGAGTTGGGAAGAGAAACAAGGCTGATGATACCCATCTGATGCATGAGCGCTCCTGCAATACCGAGCTCCTGAGGAACGACAGCTGGTCCGCTCCCCACCTGCGCCAACCGCATGCCGTTGTAGATCTCGGTTGCAGTAATGTTTGCAACGTCGATGACGACCTTTGAAATGAAGAGACTAAAGTTGACGAGGAGTGCGCCGATGATAATAGAAGAAAGGAGTTTTTTTGCGTCGGTGTCGGCGTCGAGGATCATCTTGAATCCCACGTACACGAGCCCAAAAATGAAGGTGAGGTTGACGAGGTCGCGCACAATCGTCCAAATCATGTCGATGCTAACGCCAAGGCCAATATTCAAGCTGTTATTACCACTCACCAGGCCTCCCATGTTGAGGATAAATACTTGAGTGGCGGTATCAAAAGCGGTGCCTGCCAAGTACAGGAGAAAGCCGGGTACGGCAATGATGAGGCCGGTGAAGGTGAGACCGCTCGCTACGTTGAGGCCGCCGCTTGATGGAGCAGAAGTTGCTGCGAGTGCGATAAAAGGCGCAAACAAAAGGAAGGCGGCGGCGAGCGTCGGTAGCAGTCGTGTGTAGTGAAAGAAGGTACGCATAGCTATTCTCCTTGGGTACCGGTCGAGCCGCTGATGGCCGGGCAGCTCTGGGTGATTTGCGACTGGATTCCATCAAGCTCGCTTAAGAGTTCGTCGACCTCGAACTTGTCCCGCGCATTCGTGATGCTTGAGTGTAACCGGGTGCTTGCCTGGAGCAGCGCAAACTCCTCGACGATGAGCTGCTGCTCTTCGAGCTCGGCGAGCGCGTAGCGCGTTTGCATGCTGCGCAGCAGCAGCAGGTTCTCGTCGGCGCTCCCCTGTTCCCTGAGCGCCATCTTGAGGATGTCTTCTATACGCTGCGTGTAGGAGCCTGAGACCAAACAGCGCCCGCCCTCTCTCAGTTCCTCGACGCGTACGATGAGCGCCTCGGTACGCGATACCACGCGTGCGTAGAGGGCGCGGTAGGCGTTCTCGTCTGCGATCGCCGAACCGATGAAGTCTTCAGATCCGACGGGTACGCCGGTTGTGGTATCGTAGGCGGGATTGTCAAGGCGGTCGAGGTAGGAAACGCTGCCGTAGCTGCCGCCTGTGCGACCGAGGCCGAGGATGCCCGCAGCCCCCTGGAGCGCCTGTTGGGAGAGCTGTGCGAAGAGCGCACCGATGATCTCATTGATCTCATCTGCCTCGATGAGCGCAAGCTGGCCGCTCTTCAGTTCGAAGGTGAGCTGGTCGGCGATCACGTGGCCCGGAGTGGTGTCGATGCAGTGATCGTGAGTGGAGCCATCCGGATCAACCACCGTTTCGCACTCACGAACCGCAAGAAACCCAGCGCCCCACCGAAGCTTTTCTACCTCGCGTTGAATCCTCTCTGAAATTCGGCCGTTGAGCTCTATCTGCGCGGCTCCGTACACGCCGAAGGGGTGGTTCATCGGATTTGTGGTGAGCTCGAACCAGCCTCTCCAACCGCCTGCCAGAAAGTCTCCACCGAGGAAACGATCGACGTTCCCCACTGCATCAGAGAGCGTACACTGCACCTCGTCGCGGAAGGGTCGGAGGCTGTAGTCGAGGGAGAGGCGGATCTTAAGCTCAAACGGTGAACAGAGGAATGCAAGATCGCTACCGTAGATGAACTCGCCGGCAATCTCGTCGGCGCTCTGTGCGAGGAAGCCCTCAAGGTCGGTAACGAACATGGGGCTGCCTTGGAAACCGGAGTGGATCCAGCGGAGCGTGCTCTTCGTGATCTGTTGCAGAGCCTTCTTGGCGAGGCCGAAGGCAATGCCATCGAGTGTCCACTCCTTTATGAAGAGGGATTTTTCAATGGCTACCAGCGCAACATCAGCGGCTGCTGAAATCGTCGATTGAATCGTGTTGGCGGCGTCGTAGACCGCTTCTTGGGCATGGGCTCGGGGTACGTGTGCACCGAAGTTTGTCCACACGACTGCAAGAAGTACGGGCACAACGAGCGCCTTCCGTGTTCTGCCAGTTGCTCTCCAGAGGAAGGAGTCCATAGCTATGGCCGCAGGCTAAAGAGGAAGATACCCGGTTCCTCCTTGGTGTACACTACGCCGCGGCGCTCAAGGGCGATGCGCAGGTTGTCGAGCGCATAGAAGAGGCCGGCAGCATCATCGGGGTAGCGTCGCACGCGCACCAAGGCCGCAAGCGGGTCATCGAATGCCTGCTGCATGCTGCCGATACCGCCGGCGATGATTGAAAAGGTGTTGATGAGGTTGACGTGCTCCTGGGCGAGGGCGCTCGGCGCGGTGAGCGCGAGCGTGTCGCGGAGCATATTGCGGTACGCGCGCTCGATCGGGGCAAGCTCGCGGAGCACCGCGGCGTTGTCCGTATCGACTGCCCGCTGGAGAATCGCAAGCTCGTGCTCGTTATTGATGGAGTGTCGGTTCATGATCGCCGCAACCTGGTTGCCGTACGCACGGAGCGCGGCTAGATCGTTTGTTGGCGAGAGCGTGACGTTGGCGCGGGTGTAGAGCGTATCGCCTTCGGCGGAAGTGAGGCTGCTTATCGAGCGGGCGATGAGTGCGGCGCGTTCGTCTCCTGAAAGCTCTCTTCCCGCGCTCTCGCGTACGAGGTCTTCGAGGAATCGTTCGGCAAATTGCCCGGTGACGGTTGATGGCGCTTCGTAAGGTTCTTCATCGATTGCGGCGTCTCCAGAGGTGGTCTCGGGGCGCATGGTAACAACCCGCGGGTCGGTTCCCAAGAGTGCCTCTTCCCAATCGGGGATGCCGTCGCCATCGGTATCCTCGGCCGTAAGGGCGGTGCGGACATGCTCTGAAACGGCGCGGATGGCCGCCGCTTCCGTTTTTGTATTGGCCACACTCTTATGGTGCGCCAAGAGCGAGCCGCCAATGAGCAATGTGCCGAGTGCGAGCGCACCTCCTACGCGAAAAAAACTTTCCGAGCGGAAATTCATTACCTTCCCAGTATAGCAAGGCGTCGCTTTGCTCCTTATGTATGTGCGTCGCGGAGTGGGGACAGCCCTCTACCGTGCCGCCTTGAGAGCGGCAGCGAGAGCGTACCACGTGTCGATGGTGAGGTCTTCTCCCCGTACGGCAGCGGGAAGGCGGAGCGATTCAAATACGCGAGCGAGCTGCTCGCGCGGCGCAAGAACCGAGAGGTTTCCTAAAAGTTGCTTGCGCCGAGCCGCAAAACCGGCATGGAGAACGGTAAAAAACCACTTTTCGTCGAGAGCGGTAAACCGAGTGCGCGAGATGTTGCGTATGGAGAGAATGGCGGAATCAACGGCGGGCGGCGGCGAAAAGCTACCTCGCGGTACCGTGGCTACATAGTGCGGCGTTCCGTAGGCT